>DASTKD010000684.1:0-7893 GCA_035716135.1 Ktedonobacteraceae bacterium | reverse complement strand
AGAAGCAACCGCTGTGGTAGATGACCGGGTTCGCTGGTCGTACCAGGACCTTTATGAAGAGGTCGCGACGGTCGCTGCCAACGTTCAGCAATCAGGCGTGAAGCAGGGCGACCATGTGCTTGTGGTCTTGAAAAATCATCGCGAAAACCTGGTCATCTACTGGGCATGTCAGTTGTTAGGACTCATCTATACGCCCGTCAATTTCCGCATGTCGCTTGCAGAGCTCGTCTTCTGCATTGGTGATGCAGAGCCAGTTCTTGTCTTTTACGAGGAAGAAAACCGCGTAACCATTGAAGCTGCCCTCAAACAGGCGCAAAGTTCAGCCAGGGCTTATGCTGTTGGTACAAGCCCTGGCTCGGACCCTCGCGATAAATCGGAGGGCTACGAGCAATTGCGACAGCGTGGAGCATCCCTGCAACCAGTGCCACCTATTTCCGCTGATGCTATTGCCATTATGCTCTACACTTCGGGAACGACGGGGCGGCCTAAAGGTGTGCCACGCACTCACCTCAATGAAGCAAGTGCTGCTGAGGCTCACATTATTCAGAACCAGTATACGCTCTTTGAGAGTACCATTGCGGCGATGCCGTTCTATCATACGATGGGCATGCGCACCCTGCTGGTGACGACTTTCCTCAATGGAAAACTTGTCCTGCTGCCCCGTTATGAGCCACAGGCCGCCTTAGAGCTCCTCGCCCAGGAAAAAATTACAAGTTTGTACCTGGTACCCACCTTATACTATGATCTTGTGAGCCGCCCTCAACTCGATCAATACGACCTACGTGTACTCACCAAAATAGGATATGCAGGGGCCGCAATGACCTCGACGCTTACACAGGCTTGCTTTGAGCGGTTTCGTCCCAAAGTCTTTGTGAACCACTTCGGCAGTTCTGAGGTGTATACCTTCACGATCTGCTCGTGGTTGGATCGGAAACCTACCTGTGCTGGTCGCCCCGGCTTTCACGAGGAGGTACGTATCGTAACGGCTGATCCTACACGCTCCGTATCCCCTGATGAGGTGGTTGGCACAGGCACACCGGGTGAAGTGATTGTCAGCCTCTCTTCACCGGATGCCTTCAAGGGGTATTGGCATCGGCCAGATGCGAACCAGAAGGCACTTCGCCAGGGTTGGTACTTTAGTGGTGATGTCGGTGTGTGGGATGAGGATGGAGACCTGTGGGTGCAGGGGAGAGTGGATGACATGCTTATTTCTGGCGGGGAGAATATCCATCCGCTGGAAGTCGAAGATGTACTTGCGCAGCATTCTAAAGTTGCCGAGGTTGCCGTGGCAGGGCTGCCAGATGAGCGCTGGGGACAAATTGTGGCGGCGTTTGTTGTTCCCGCAGATGCCTCTCTGACTGCTGACGAGCTTGACCAATTTGCTCTTGCGAACTCACAGTTGGCGAGGTTCAAACGTCCGAGACGCTACGTGTTCGTCAAAGAAGTCCCAAAATCTGCGGTGGGGAAGATTCTGCGGCGCAAATTGCAGGCGGGAGAGTATGAACTCTATGATATGCCGGTTCAGCATTAAATGAAATCAGGAGGGACAAGCAGTTATGACCGAGTATCCAGATTCCATATTGCGTGTGGAGTATCGCAGCGATAAGCCGGTAGCAGTGCTGACGTTTGATGCGCCCCCACTCAACATCATCACTATCCCGACGCGCGAACATTTTGGGGCCGTGTTCCGGGAAATTGAGGCAAATGACGCGGCGCATGTTATCATTGTGCGGGGTGCAGGCGAACATTTCTCTTCCGGAGGAGATGTCGTAGGGTTTCTCAAGGTCACTCCTGAATACATCAGCCATTTTGCTGAGAACGTCGCGGCCCCAGAGCGCTGTTCCAAACCAGTAATAGCATCTCTCTCAGGGTACGCTCTTGGCGTAGGATTGGAGATTGCGCTGGCCTGCGATTTTCGTATTGCATCTGAAACTACTCAGATTGGGCTCCCTGAAATGCGCCTTGGCATGATTCCGGGTAGCGGCGGAACACAACGCATTGCGCGTATAGCTGGACTTGGTCGGGCAATGGATATGGTTTTGCGGGCTCGACGCCTCCCCGCAGAGGAGGCCAGAGCCTGGGGTCTGCTCACGGAGGTAGTGCCGAAGGCTGAGCTTGATGCACGCGTAGATGCTCTGGTCGATGAGCTATTGGCGTTTTCACCTCTGGCCTATCGTGTAGGGAAGCAGGCACTCCATGCATCGATGGAGGTTCCACTGAGCGCTGGCCTGCTCATGGAGGGAAGAATGTTTGGCTTCTTGCGTACCACAGAGGATTTCCGCGAAGGGGTGCAAGCCTTTAAGGAAAAACGACGGCCACGCTTCCAAGGGAAGTGATTAGTCCTTCGGCTTGATCGTCGGGAAAGCTTTCCTCTTGTAAGATGGAGTCATGCGTGAAACCTGCATTACCGGATTTTCACCTTGCTGCAAGAACCTGTATAATAAGCGCATAACGAAGGCAGATTCTTGGAACGATGCGCTAGAGGGAGAGCGGGAAATCATTCCCAGAGACCATTATGGATTATGACCAGCTTGCCTATGACTTACAGCACGCACCGGGCGTCAGGCTGCTCAAGGCCGATCATGCTGCATTGATTATCAGCTTTCTGCAACGCCATTTCAAGCGCGAGCAGCGCATAGCGATACCGCTCACAGAACTGGCCGAACGCCTCGCCAATACCCTCGAGGTGTTGAACGAGCAGGCACCAGGTAGTTATCCGCGTCCCGCCCAGTCCTACCTGACGGAGTGGGCAGACGAGCAACACCATTATATTCGCATTACAACGCCAGCCAGCAGCGATACGCCACTCGTCGAATTGACAGCGGAGACCGAACGAGCCATCGGCTGGATCGAGGAGCTCCATGGGCAGCCCTTTGTGGGTACGGAATCGCGCTTTCTGCATATTGTGCAACTCCTGCGCGAGATCATGCAGAAAAGCACGGTGGACCCCGTTGAGCGGCTGGCACAGCTCGAACAGCAGCGCGACGCCATTCAGCAGCAGATCGACCAGATTCGCCAGACGGGTGTTGTCGATGATGTGTATAGCACGACGCAGTTGAAAGAGCGTTTCTTTGAAGCCTGCAACGGGGCGCGGCAGTTGCTGCGCGATTTTCGTCTTGTGGAGGATCGCTTTCGGGACATTGCACGCGCGTTACAGAAAGCCCAATTGGAGGCGAACATGCGGAAAGGGGCGCTAGTCGGATTTGTACTCGATGCAGACGCGGAACTGAAATCTTCCGACCAGGGACGCAGCTTCTACACATTCTGGGATTTTCTGATGGCTTCCTCTCAGCAGGATGAATTATATGAGCTGCTTAATGCCGTGCAGCACCAACCGGACCTACAGCCGATCATTCACGAAGGCAGAATTCTCCAGCGTCTGCCATCGCACCTGCTCGCAGCAGGTGAGCAGGTCGTGCAATCAAACGCCGGGTTGGCTCAACAGTTGCGCCGTATGCTCGACGAGCAGAGTATCGCCGAACGCCGCCGCGTGCGCGCCATTGTCTCTGAGATCAAGCAGATGGCTTTCCGCGCGACAGGCACGGTGTCGGAAGAAGGTACATTCATTGAACTGGAAGGGCCACCGGAAACTCACCTGGTCATGGAGCATGGATTATGGGAACCGGGCGAAACATTTTTCGTGGCTGACCTGCCAGTGAACGCCGACGACGAGGAACTGGCCTTCGATGATCTGTTGTCTCTACATACACAATTTCACATCGACAAAGCACTTCTATATCGCAATATCGAAGCATTGCTGGATCTGCGCGTGCAAGTGACGCTGGCAGATGTGCTGGCGCATTATCCCCCGGAAAAGGGGCTGGCCGAAGTACTGGCCTACTGTACGCTCGCCGCCAACGATCCAGACCATACTATCGACGAACAACGGACAGAAACGATTGATCTACCCGTCGCCACGCCTTCCGGTCGGGAGATGAGAACGCTGACCATTCCACGCGTGCTTTATCAAAGGAGGTCCTATGCCGACTAATCCTGTTGCGCCATACGCGCCCGTTCTATTGAAACTGCTCCAGAATCCACTTTTCAGCGATGAAACAGCAGCCTGGAACATGCTGCTCTCGCATTTCACGCCGGTGCAGGAATATTTCGCGCGCATCGGCCTCGAAGTGCGCGTCCAGGAAGAAGATGGCTATGCGTATCTGCACCAGCCGGTACTCGAAGACAACGAGGGACAGACCATTACCCTGCCACGTCTGACGCGCCGCGACCGCCTCACCTATCACGCCACACTGCTTTGTGTCCTCCTGCGCGAATGGATCGACCAGTTCGAGTCAGCGCATCTCGATACAGGCAAGTGTATGATTACTGATACACAGATACGCGAATTATTGCTGCCTTTCTTGCCCGCGCGTACCGATGAACGCGCCGTTCAGAGCAGAATCGATTCTGCTATCCATCGCCTCAGCGACCTGGGCTTCCTCAAGCGCATGCCCGACACGAGCAACCCCACGTATTTCGAGGTGCGGCGCATCTTGAAAGCGAAAATCGACGCGGAGAAGCTAGCTGAGATTAAGGAGAAACTGGCACATTATGGAACTACTGCGTATGCCACAGAATAGCCCCTGGGCCGAGAGTGATCGTTCTGCGGCGAGCGGCTTCCGCTTGCAACATCTCGAGGTCTATAACTGGGGAACGTTCAACCAGCGCATCTGGCGTGTCGCGTCCAATGGCAGTACCGCCCTGCTGACAGGCGCGAACGGCTCCGGCAAGTCCACACTGGCCGACGCGCTGCTCACCCTCTTCGTTCCGTATAACCGCCGCACCTATAACCAGGCGTCAGGTACGGAAAAGCATCGCGAGCGCAACGAAAGTACCTATGTGCGTGGGGCCTGGAGCAAGCAAAAGGATCGAGAGAGCAGCACCGCGAACGTGCAGTACCTGCGTGGAAAAGACTCCTACTCCGTCTTGCTGGCCGTCTTCGCCAATGCGAGCCAGAAACAATACGTCACCCTGGCCCAGGTCTTCTGGTGGCAGCAGGGCGAATTACGCAAATTCTACCTCATCGCGCCCGTATCTTTAAACATCGAGGAGCATTTTTCGATGCGCAGCGACGTGACAGATCTGCGGAAGCAATTGAAAGCCAGGGGCGCGGAAGTGTACGATGAATTCGCCAAATATAGCCGCCGCTTTTGTCATCTGCTGGGGTTGCGCTCCGAAAAGGCGCTTGACCTATTCAACCAGATCGTCTCGATCAAAGATATTGGCGGCCTGAACGCCTTCGTGCGCGACCACATGCTGCAAAAGACTGATGCAGTTAAGCGCATTAACGACTTACAAGAAAACTTTGAGAATCTGACGCGCGCTCACGCTGCCATTGAACTGGCCGAGCAGCAACTTGCCGTGCTTGAGCCGCTCATGAACGACGTGCGCGAATATGAGAGAGTACAGGAGCGTATCACCGGGGCCGAGACTTGTGCGCAGGTCGTTCCCGTCTACATCGCCGCACGCAAGCGGACCCTCCTCGAATCGGCCATAGGCGATGCCCGCCAGCAACTACTGGCCGCGCAAGGGCAGAGCGACGCCCTCAAGCAGCATATCGATCACCTGGGTCAGCAGATCATCGCCTTGAACGTGTCCATTCAGAACGACCAGGCAGGCCAGCGCATTGCCGGGATCGAGCGCGATATCAAAATGCTGGTCGAGCAGCAAGCGACGAAGAAACTGCAAGCGGAACAGTACAACATGCAGGCGCGAGCTGTTGGCCTACCAGAATATCTGGACGAGGCGACATTCCTATCAACAGCGCAGCAAGCACGAGCGGCCCTACCCCGGGTCGCGGCACAAAGCGCATCACTGACCCGCCAACGCGACGCCCTCAAACAGCAGGAAGCCGCCTTCGTTGGGGCGTTGCGCGAGTTGGACGAAGAACTGACTTCTTTACAGCAGCGCAAGAGTCAGATTCCCGGCGAAGATATTAAGTTACGCGCTCTCCTGGTGCATGAGCTTGCCATAGCAGAGGAGGAACTACCGTTTGTTGGCGAATTGCTGCGCGTGCGAGAAAACGCGAGGCCCTGGGAACCAGCTATTGAGCGCCTATTACATAGCTTTGGGCGACAGTTGCTCATTCCCGAAGAGCATTACCAGCGCATTAGCCACTACGTCGATCAAACGAACCTGCACGGGCGGCTCATCTATCATCGCATGCGCGGCCCGCGCACACCACGCAACACCAGCACGCTGGACCGTAACATGCTCTTCTTCAAACTGGAAGTCAAACCTGACACCCTATTCACGCAATGGCTCACCGCCGAAGTCATCGACGCCTGGGATTTCACCTGCTGCGAAACGCTGGATGCATTCCAGCAGGCGCGGCGTGCGCTCAGCGTCAACGGCCAGGTCAAACACAGCACTGCCCGTCACGAGAAGGATGACCGCTCCTCTCTTGGCGATCGCAAACGCTATGTACTCGGCTGGAGCAACATCGAAAAAATCGAAGCCATCAAGAAAGAGTTGCAGTCGCAACAAAAGAAGCTGCAAATCGTGCGTATGAGTATTGGGCAGATCGAGCAGATGCAGGAGCAGGAACACAAACACGAACAAGCACTGAAGCGTCTGCTGGAGTTCACCAGCTTCGCCGCGCTCAACTGGTATGCTGACGAGCAACGCCGCAACGAGCTGTTGGCGCAGAAACGCGAACTTGAAGCCAGTGCCGATCACCTTGCCGAACTGCGCCACCAGTTGGAAAATATCACACAGCAGCAGCGTGAGCGGCAAAAAGAATCGGACCGCATCGTTGGCATCATCGCCACGCTCGGCAAGGCCATCGATGGTTACGAGCGGCAGCGTTCCGCCTGCGGCGAGCTGCTGCATGCCGCGTCACATGTTGACCTTTCATCATACATCACACAGATCGAGAAAGATCATAAAACTATTGTGCTGACCATCGACAACGCTGATGATACACGAGAGAAGATGGCCCAGTTTTATCGCTCGCGTGCTACGGCCCTGCGCGGCCAGCTCACGCCGTTAAACGACCGGATTACGAAAGGTATGCGAAACTTCAAGCAGATTAGCCCGAACGTCGCCCACGAGCTCGACGAATCGGTGGAAGCCATCGACGCCTATCGCCATCATTACGAGCGTATTCGCCGCGAGGACTTGCCGAGCTATCGCAAACGCTTCAAAGAACTGCTCGACGAGAAAGTAATCACTAACATCAGTGTGTTCAAGGCGGGTCTCGAGCGCCAGATCGAGGATATCAAAGAGAGTATCGCCAGTCTCAACGATTCTCTACGCCTGATCGACTATACGCCGACGACCTATATCCAGTTATGCTATGAAGCCGCGCGTGATGGCGAGGTGAGAGAATTCAGAACGCAGTTGCGCGCCTGTCTGCCAGATGTCTCGCAGCCGCGCACTGCCGAGGCCAATGAGGCCAGTTTCCGTCGTATCCAGGAATTGATCCGGCGCTTCGAGCAAGAGGACCGCTGGACGGCCAAGGTAACGGATGTACGCAACTGGCTCGATTTTTCCGCCGAGGAACGCTACCGCGAAGACGATACTACCAAGAACTACTATAACGACTCGTCCGGCAAGTCTGGTGGCCAGAAGACGAAGCTTGCCTATACCATCCTGGCCTCCGCTATCGCTTACCAGTATAGCCTCGACCAGCAGGACGAGCGCAGCCACGCCTTCCGCTTTGTCGTGATCGATGAAGCCTTTGTCCGCTCGGACGAGATGAACGCACGCTACGCGATGGAACTCTTCAAACAGCTTGACCTGCAACTGCTCGTCGTCACGCCACTCGATAAGATTCACGTCCTTGAGCCATATATCAACGCGTGTCATTACGTGACGAATAATCAGGAGGAGAACGACTCGAAGGTTTACAACTTTACCATGGGCGAATACTTCGAACACAAACAGATGCTG
>DASTKD010000683.1:0-7626 GCA_035716135.1 Ktedonobacteraceae bacterium | reverse complement strand
CAGGGGGCCAGGAATAATATCTCCTCCAATAACAATCAAATCCGGTTGCACTTCTTCAAGTTCCGCCAGTACAGCGTTGAGCGCTGGCAGGTTGCCATGAATATCATAGAGTGCCGCAATCTTCATTCTTCATCTTCCTTTCTCTCACGTTTTTTATGCCGTTGCCTGTATACAGCATAGCAAGAACAGGTTGCATAAAGAAGAGGATTCATATGCTTGTAGCATGTACAAGGGAGTTTTGTATGCTCATGGCATATGCAAAGCAAGCTCCAGGAACCTTTATTAAAACAGTGGCCCCGGCACGTGGCTTTGCAATATGGCCGGGTCAATCATACCTACCGGTACCGCGCCAAATCTGGAGAACAGGTTCATTTCCTGGGGACTGGTAGCAAACTGAATGTAAGCTTGCGCCTGGGGCGTGCCATCTCCCGATGTGTAGAGATGTTCGACGCTCCAGAATATGTAGGTTCCCGCGATCAACGATTGCGAGTTGGCGAAGGCTCCATCAATAGCAAGCATCTGGACAGGAGTTGATGCGCCGCTAGCTACTGTCAGTGGCACAAAGCCGAGCGCGCCAGGGATTTGTGAGACGAGCTGGGCCACGCGAGCGGGCTGGTCTTTCTTCATGATGAACGCGTTTGCTGAAACGGGTGAGCCATGTAGTACGAAGGCGTGAAATATAGAAGAAATCGCGGAAGCGGCGGGGGGAAGTATGAGGGTGATGGCCTGGTTGGGACCACCAAGCTGCGACCAGTTCGTAATTTGCCCCTGGTAAATGGCCTGTATCTGGGCGGTACTCAGCCCGGAGAGAGTGATATTGGGGCTGGCAATTAGACTATAAAGCAGAGCAGCTATCGGATGATCGGTCAGGTTGCGGATAGTCTGGGCGGTTACATCGGCGTCGGCAATATCTATGTGACCATGTTGCACCAGGTTGAGGGCGCGGCTGCCATCGGCTCGCAGCCCAATTTGCAGTCCGGCGCATTGAACGTTATAATCGCTATCGATTTGCTGGATAGCCTGTTGCAGGTAGGGAGACCCATCGATGGAGAGTGTTCCGGTGACGCAAACCACAGGCATCGGCGTTGCCGTACTGCCGGGATTAGTTATCGCGGGTGGAGAAGTTCCAGGTGTGGGCGTTACGCCAGCTACAGGAGTCGTCTGGCCGCTCGAGGTTGGCGCGTTACCACTTCTTTTGCCGGAATGTTGAGGTGTTGTCGAACCTACCGGAGTGGGGCCGGTTGTGGGAGTCGTTCCATCGCCGGGGTTAATATGAAAGCCGCCGGATTGACCCAGGTTCTGCAATGGCAAAAACGGCAGGTTCTCCAGGTGAAAAGGCGTAGCGGCAAAGTAGAAGACGATACCCGCCAGGGCGGATAGCATGACCAGCACGGAGATCAGGGTAAATACACGCGACCACGTCATAGCGGTACGCCGCGCTCGCACAGGAATGCGGCGTACCGGCGGCGTGGCAACCACCACCGGCGGAGCATCGTCTTTGATGGCAGCCAGCAACGCATCCACAAAAGCCACGACGGTAGGGAAACGCGCTGATGGACTTTTCGCCAGCGCGACCCGCGCCACCAGTTCTACCGCTTCGGAAATGTCAGGTCGCCATTCCCGCACAGAGGGTACAGGCTGGTTAGCGTGCTTTAAGGCGATTTCGCCCGCGCTCTCACCGTCGTAGGGCAGGCGGCCAGTCAACAGGCGAAAGAGCAACACACCCATTGCATAAATATCGCAGGCCGGCGAAAGTATGCCGACCACCTGTTCAGGCGCGATATAGGCGGCGTTGCCCTCCTGCACCTGCGCTACTACGGCATCACTCTCCTGGCGTATATGCTTCATGCTGAAATTAGTGAGCAGGAGAGAAGATTCGTTCTCTACCAGCACGCTCGCCGGCTGAATATTGCCATGCGCGATATGCTGTTCATGGGCATAGTGTAAAGCCACACCCACCTGACTGATAATACGCGCCACCACTGGCAACGGCATTGACACAGGTTCGCTCTCCCGGCGTTCCAGGAACTGCTCCAACGTCACTGCGTCCGTCGCCTGCGTCACGCTATAAAGCAGATCATCGCCCGCGCCGTACTCAATCAAAGGCTGGATGTGTTCATGGTGACAACGCCAGACCTTCTCTACCTCGGCGGCAAAGTGTTCCTGAAAGTTGGTCGGGTCGGGAAAAGCAGGCCGGAAGATGCGCAAAACAACATCATACCCGCCGCGCGTCGTTGGACGCGCGCGATACGTCTCCACCATCCCTTCACGTCCCAGGCATTCCAGTAAGAAATAATTACCCACCATTACCCCGGCCAGTTCTGCCATGTCTCCCTCTTTCCTATGATGATCTAAACTGTTGGTCCCGGTAAATGGCTTCTCAGCGCCGATGCCGTCATAATCGTATAGGGAACCGCGCCGCTATTCGCAAGATCGGTCTCTCCCGCGCTGGTCAGGCAGAAGCTAATGAACGAGAGCGCCGCCCCTTGCGCCGTATGATTGGTATAAAGATGCTCGATGGTCCAGAATGGATACGAGCCGTTGGCAACTGAAGATGCGGACGAGTTTACACCATTGATCGAGATACTCTGCGCTCCGTTGCCATCGCCCGCTACATCTGCCAGGGGCATGTAGGTAATGCCCCCGGTCACATTCTTGATGTTCACGCCCGCGCTGGTGCCACTCACCGTCTGCGCTACTCCATGCAGCACAAATGTCTCGAAGATGGTGCGAATTGTAGAACCTGCGGGCTGAGTGAGAATAACGATCGATTCATTAGAACCACCTACCTGCGACCAATTTGTGACCTTGCCGCTATAAATGGCCTGCAATTGCGCGGTTGTCAAATTGCTTACTCCGGTATCCGCATTGACGACTACCGCGAATGTCAGAGCCGCTACCTGATAGTCCACTAACCCGACACGCCCGCTCGATGGCAGATCGGAATAGGCCAGGTCCGCGCTTCCATTCATCAGCGCGTTCAGACCGCTCGCGCTATCGTCGGCATTGTAAGAAAAATTGACGCTGCCGGAACACTGATTGCCGTAATCATTGGTAAGCTGTTGAACCGCAGGCACAAAGTTTGACGAGCCATCCAGGTTGAGCGAACCCGTTGCGCAGGCGAAAGCGGGAATAGCCGGATTGGTCGGAATAGGTACAGGCGTCGGACTCGGCACAGGCTTCTGCGTTGGAGTAGCCTTCACGGGAGACGCGGTTGGCGACGGCGTTAGCGTCCCTTTGGGAGTTGCGGAAGCTACTACTGTGGGGGTCGAGCCGGTTCCTGATGTCGCGCCTGGGCTTGTTTGTCCCGTGTCTTTTTTTGTCGATGGTGCTGGGAAAAGGAACGATGAGAGCAGAGCGCCGATAAGTCCCATCAGGAGCAATATCACGACCAGCACAGGCAATATCTTTTTTTGCCACTTCTTCTGCTTCCCGTTGTCCTTGCGCTCTTCGGATGGTTGCGCTCGCGCAACAGGCTGCTCTTTTTCAGGAGACGCAACGGCCGTAGAGGTCGTTGAAGCAACGGGAGCGGGAGGGACTTCCGGCGCGAGCGGCTTGCTGCGCAGGTAATCTTCAGCATTCAACGGAACAGATGCCGAGGCCATCTGCTCGTTCCCAATCGGCGACCATTCGACGGGATCGCCAGACCAGAATAAATGGGTGCCTGCGTCATCGTCGTCCTGCAAGAAGTGACGGGTGCCAGAGCCAATACGAGGAGAGGTTATGTCCGTATCCGGTGCAGGCGGCGCTGACTGGAATGGAACAGCGTTGCCGATAGACGCTGCCGTCTGTTCAGGAGGCAGGGGAATGGTGGTGGGCGGCGTCAGCATAGTAACGTTGGATGGCGCGGGTGTGTACGGATCAGATGGCGCGAACGTACTGCTATGGTTCAACTGGCGCGTTACAGGCGGCACGGATCGAGCTACGGGCGACGCTACGGGAGAGAATGTCACGGCAGCTTGCAGCGCATTACTCATCTCTTCCGCCGAGGCAAAGCGATCATCCGAGCGCTTGCGCATCGCCATTTGCAACACGCTATCTACGGCATCCGAGATGCCGGGGTCAATTGAACGCGCCGAGGGCGTTTGCTGGCGCACATGCTTGAGCAACACTTCAACGGGCGTTTGCCCGACGAAGGGCGGGTAGCCAGTGAGAATGCGGAAAAGTAACACGCCCAGCGCGTAAATATCGCTGGCGCGTCTCAAGACGCCTAGAGATTGCTCCGGGGCCGCGTACTCCGCTGAACCCCAGCCAACGCGTGTCAGCGACTGCTGGCTATCGTCGTAGCCGCGCACAATACCAAAATCGGCCAGCAACATGCGCCCATCAGAGGCCACAAATACATTCGATGGCTTAATGTTACCGTGTATGACATCATGGTCATGCGCGTACTGAATGGCGCTGCATAACTGCTGCATAATGGGCAACGCCTGCATGGCGGAAAACTTGCCGCCCACCTGTTTGAGCAAATCATCCAGCGTGCCACTGGCGATATACGGCGTCACGGTGTAGAGCAGCCCTTCACCCTCGCCAAATTCCAGAAACGGCAGGATATTTGGATGCTCAAACTGGCCGACTTTCTCCGCCTCGGCCATAAAATATTCACGGAAGGCTTCGCGCTGTGCATAACCGGGGCGAAACACCTTTACCGCTACTTCATAATTACCCTCGCCAACCTGGCGACCGCGATACACATCGGCCACCCCTCCTCGATTAATACATTCGATAAGAAGAAAATCACTTAATTGTACGCCTTCAAGAAGATCAGACATGCGACACCCCACAATAGTCGGAATTAGTTTCCAGTTCATCGAAACTAAACGCAAAACGCGCACAATTTGGGTGAAGTGGCAGTAGTAGAGGGCATGGAGAGTCGCATCATGAACCAAAAGTACTGCATATATTCCTTTACTGCCCGTAAGCCTTCTTTATACTAACCGAAACAAGAGAGGGTTTAGAAAATCGTAAGACAGGAAAACAAAAATAGAGTATAATGCGCTCGGAATTTATACATGACATAAACTGGAAAAAGGGGCGTTTAGGAAATGTCTCTCAAAAATTTTAGGTGCTTTATCTCGCTACTGGTCTTGCTGCTCTGCATATTGTTTGTCACCGGCTTCGTGCTTGTCCACCAGCTTGACCTCTTGCTCTCTCTCGTGGGCAACAGTTTTGGAATATGCTCATTGATCCTCGCAACTTACTTTTTATATCGTGGTTTCAAAGAGTTCTATGCAGACCGCAAGCGAAACGAGCATAAAAATCAGGGCCAGGTGGTAATCAGACTTCCATCCAGTCTCACACTCTATGACTTTCGCATAGGTGGAAACAGTCACGCTGTATCTGATCAAGGCTTTGCAGAACGGCGTCAGGCTCGTTGGCATCGAGGGCAAATCCCCTTGAACAAGAGCATTATCGAGGGATTAGCATTTCTGGCCCCGGGTGTGAAATTCTTAGAATATTACTTAGATAGATCCCACAATACGTTTCCCCCTGGCTTCTGGTACACCCCCATAGGGCTAATCTGGGCCTACCTCTATCTCGTTATTACACTTTATCTGGGTATCTTAATCGCTGTTGCATTCATATACGCTATACAGAAGAGGATGGATGTTTCGCCGAAAACGCCGCAGGGTATCCCATGCGAAGATATCAGCCTTGATATGAAAAGGCAAAGCGAAACTAAAGAGTGATACATTATTTTTACATAATCTAAAATACAGCGGACCCTCCCATCTATTCAGATTGGAAAGTCCGCCGTATTAGTAGGTTTGCCCGCAACTACAAATGTTACCGTTGGTCTGGCCTGCTGGAAGCCTCTAACCGCTCGCGCATCTGCTCGTATGTGGTTGCATCGATCTCACCACGCGCGTAACGCTGGCGCAGAATCTCCATCGCAGAAGCTTGCGTATACGGCGTGCCGGGGTTGTAGAATGGCGTTCGTCCATTGAAAGCCATCCACCTGTTCCTCCTGCTAAACCCACGCACCAGCCCCGCGATCAGCAACACCAGCAACACTATCCAGAAAAACTTGAACAGTAGAAACAAAGGCACTAGAAGCCATAAGCCGTGAAAACCCCAGAACATGGATTTCCTTCTTTCTCTCTTGTTTATTCATGTTGTTACGGCAACATACCATAGCAACGAACCCTATTGGCCCGGTGTATCTTTCGATATCACCATACATATTTACGAATGTTCATCGATTTAGTTGTATTAACGATATATCGTTATCTACTATTGTCAACAAAGCGATGCATCGCATTATTCCCTCCCCTGATGGTGATATGATGGAGCTTGAGATGGCCTGTTGCTTACACCAAAAGCGAGGAGAAAGCACCATGAGCGGTTATAACGAGGACAAAGTTGATGAAATGGTACTGGCTTTAATGTATTTGACACTGCATGACGAATATCGGGCGTGGAAAGGTTTTGATTGGGATGCGCTCAATCGACTCTATGAGAAGGGCTTGATCGATAATCCGGTAGGCAAAGCAAAGTCGGTAGTCCTGACTACCGAAGGTTTGGCACAAGCCGAAGCATTGTTCAAACAACACTTCGGCAAATAGCGGACAGGCACAGATAGTTGCATTACAAATGCATTAGCAGGATAAGCACAATCGTCACGATATGCAGCAGTTGATCGAGCCAGATGGGGCCAATGACTTTGTAACGCGCTTTGAGGGCATCGACAACGAAGTGCGTGCCAACCAGGATGGCCGTTGCCAGTACGGTCGGGTGCGCGAAGAGGACGAAGACGGCGGTATAGGTTGCGCAGTGGTAAAATAGGACATCCCAGCATTTGCCTTTCTCGATGCTCATCCAGGTGCTTTGAAAGGCAAAATCCCCCACGAAATGACAGGCCAGCCAGATTAACAATGTGGTCAGGTTGATGGTAAATAGCATCGACTTACCCCCTTGATCTTAGTACTTAAAGCGAGTATAGCGCGGTTGCGCCGGTCTGGCAATGAGGTAGGTCGCCTAAAAACTGTGTGCTATCTCACAGTTCAGGTTTTGTCTGGCCTGGGCGCTTTACGCCAGGATGTACCCGATAGCACACGCAGGAGCAAGAGGGCCGCTACGAGTGTCCAGAAGCAGAAAGCCATGTCTTGCGCCAGGAATGAGCTATCGACCTGCCCCTGAATCATACCCGCCAGTATGGCCGCGCCCACACCTATCGTCATCCAACGCAAGTGATCGCGCGTCTCGCCACCAACCATTTGCAGGGTTTTGAGAATACGCGTGAAAAGCCATGCTAGCAGGGCAAGTACGGCCACGAATGCCAGTAGCCCGAAGATACCCATGCTAACCCACACATGCAGGAAGATGTTATGTGGATGCGAAAGGGTTGGCTCGTCAGAGAGGCCGGTCAGGGTATGCGTGCCGGGGACATATAGCACCCAGTAGTGATGAAGGTTCATGGCGGGATTGACGCATACATGATTGGCGCTATAAAAACACAGCCAGTTATCCATGCCAAAACCGAACAGGGGACGGGCTTGCACCATCCTGAGCGCGCTCTCCCACAAATACAGGCGCTTGGTAAATGTGCTGACGCCGTTGACGCTCAGGTGGCGATTGAGAAAATCGATGATGTGATGCCGCAGCACAAAACCGCCTGCCAGCAGC
>DASTKD010000682.1:0-6922 GCA_035716135.1 Ktedonobacteraceae bacterium | reverse complement strand
TCTGGCATACTCGTATATAACGCGACTGCTCTTCCAGTGGCTCAACAGGGTATTATACAGAAAGCATTGCAGGGGATCTCTGATTGGGCGTTTGGTATACAAGTTTGAGGGAGGCTTATCATGGTAACGGCCAGACAAACGTGGATCGGTCTTGTAATCCTCTTTCTCGTAGCGCTTCTTATTGTAGTAGCGGCATTCTACTGGCAGCATGTCACTGGTGCAAGTATTTCCCACCTTCTGGCGGATGGTCCCTTTGGTGGAGGTCAGGGCTGTTAGTATTTCTTGCTGCTCTCCTTTGTAGGCCGGAGGTGAGGATTATTCAGTCTACTCCTCACCTCGCTTTCTGGCTTTGTGGTTCTTACAAAGAAAGGTGGGAAACATATGCAGCGTGCCACCGTTTTTTCGCCCCGACAGAATATGCTGCGCCGTATTGTGCTGTTTGGCACTCCGGTAGTATTGATACCGCTGGAACTCGGCCATCCACTGCTTGACCATGCCAATCCCATCGGCATGTTAGCCCCGATTGCTTCATGGTGGATTGTCCTCCATATCCTCCTTGTTCCATTATTTGCGCTAATGGGGTACTCTTTGTTTCTCTTATTACAGGGTGTACATAGCACTGCGGCTACTATTAGCCGGTGCGCAACGGTTATTTTTGTCGCTTTCGAGGTAGGATACGACACGGCTGTCGGGCTTAATTCTGGCATACTCGTATATAACGCGACTGCTCTTCCAGTGGCTCAACAGGGTATTATACAGAAAGCATTGCAGGGGATTTACGGTAATCCGTCTATTGTGATTAGCTATTACGTTTTCTTCCTGGCGGGCGTCGTTGCTATTTGTTCAGCAGCCTGGGCGCTCTATCAGGTAGGCGTGCCACGTTTCCCTCTGATTGTCTTATTAGGAACTTTGTTTGCCACGTACTCCCACGCTCTTCCCTATGGACCAGTTGGCACAACCTGTTTCTTGTTAGCGGTTTTGTGGATAGAACTCGCCTGGCGTAGGTCTGCCAGCATGGAGGGTGATTCCATAGTCATTGCTTCCTTGCGGGCTTCTACAGAGTCTGCGCCATAAATTATGCCTCCCGTCCCTTGTTCCTGATGAATTTTACCGACTGAATAGGGTAATGGGGTAGGGAGTCGTGCCGGTTCTGTAGGGACAATGGGTGGGGTTGGGTGGATGCGGGGGCCTTGTGCTTGTCCGGGGGGGGGTGCGGCCCTTTTGCCTCACGCAAACCCAACGAATCATGTTGCCGCGAGGACAAGCACAAGGCCCCCACCCTGCCCCGCGTCCGCCCCTTGTCCCTACAAAATTTTCTCGATCACGATTGGTCACCAGTTGTCACCCTGAGCGAAGCGAAGGGTCTGGTTCGCAGGGCCGGGAGATGCTTCGCTGCGCTCAGCATGACAGAACCGGGACAGACATTCTATCAAGGGGCGTTGCTACTGAGTACTGTCCTTTTGTCCATTGCTCGATAACGGCGGCGTGTGCTACGGTATGATGTACTGATCCTTTGGTGACAAGCAGGAGTACATACATGCCCCTCATATCCGGTTCCCCGGAGCAGGGCGCGACACCCGGCGCGTCACGGGGACGCCGCTTATCGTTTGCGTTTCTGCGGCTGCCGCGCAACGTTTATATATTGCTGTGTTTTACGCTGGGCAAGGGCTTTCAACTTAGTATTGCGACGCTGGCGGTCAACTATTATGCGCACAGCCTGGGGTATCGTCAGGATTTTATCGGGCTTTTGAGCGCCATGCCCGCCATTGGCTCGCTGGCCGCCGCCGTACCCGTCGGCTTCCTGGCGGATCGCCTGGGGCGCAAGATTATCTTGATTAGCACGGCTGTTCTCACGCCGTTGTTCCTGGCGGGTATCGGGCTGGGAACGTCCGCGTCCTGGCTGCTGGCCTGCGCGTTTATGCAGGGGGTCGTGTCTACCGCGTACTGGGTGACAAATCTGCCGTTGTTGACCGAAAGCACCACCGAGAGGCAGCGTGTGGGCGTTTTCGCGCTCAATAGCTTTCTCTTGCTGGGTATAGGCGCGCTGGGCAGCTTGCTGGGTGGCGCGATACCGGAATTTGTGGGGCATGTGCTGCACGTCGCGGCTGGCAGTCCCGTCCCGCTGCGCTGGGGCATATTGATCGCCGCGCTAAGCACCTTTGTCTTCGGCCTGCCGCTCTGGTTCTTGCGCGAAACCAGGCACACGCAACCAGCCGAACATACATATGAACATGAAAAGGCCGTACACAGTACTCCCCTGATTGCGCCTGTCGAAATTGCTCCAGCTCAAAGTACCGTGCTGGTCGCGCCAGTTGAAAGTGCCGAGAAGCCAGCATTGGCCGCTCCGCTTAAAGAGCGATTGCCAGCCATGCTTTTCGTCAAGCTGCTCAGCACCGACCTGCTTTTTACGATGGGTGAAGGGGCGGTCGTCGCGCTCATCCAGATTTACTTCGTGTTGCGTTTCCACCTCTCGCCGGGAACGCTGGGCATCATTTTCTCCATATCCGGGTTGGCCGGAGGCGTCTTCTCGCTGACCGCGCCCCTGTTTGTACACAGGTGGAGCAAGTTGCGCATCATCGCCACCGTCATGTACCTCAGTTGCCCACTGATGATCCTGGTAGGTTTCGCGCCGACGCTCTTATTAGCGGTGGGTGGTGAATATACGCGCTCGTTCATGCGCACCCTGATCGAACCAGTCTATGCCGCCTTCCAGATGGAACAGGTGTCAGACCGTTACCGCGCCACCCTGAGCGGCTTCTATTCCGTCACCTGGAGCATCGGCTTCAGTATTGGCCCGGCTGTGGCTGGCTGGCTGCAAACCAATATCAACCTCTCGACCGCCTTTGTTTTCGGCGCGTGTTGCCTGGCTACAAGCGCAACCATGCTGCTGTTTTTCTTTGGACGCCCTCGCCCAACAGGCATCAAGAAAGCAGCAAGCGAGCAAATACTGTAGGGGCGGGGGTTGCCCTGGCTACTGGCCTATTTGGATAAATGCATGACAATTTGATACACTTTAACGTATCTTATTAGAGAGCGGTTGCTCAGATTTTGTGAACCAGGCCATAGACTTCTCATCAGTGATATGGTCTAATATAGAGAAATGCCTTATGAGCGTGTCTACTTTACCATTGATTGCGTATGCAGCTATACTGCTAGCAGGAGTGTGTAGATGAGGTCAAGTGTAATGCCGCCCCGTCCGTCGGGGGAATTGGACCGGGCGCGGGACTATAATGTACCTCAACCTTCATACCCGTATCGATCACCGCAGCCCCAGCGCCCACAGACGAGACCCGCGACCCACGCCGCGCCGTCGCGCTTGCCAGCCCTGGCACCCGCCGAGGGCTGGCTGGCAATGCTCTTGCTTGCGGTAGCGGTGTATTCGGTAGTCATCTCGATCATCTCGTCTGGCTGGGTGAGCGCGAATAAAAACCTGTTGATTAGCACGGCGGTTGGCCTGCTGCTGGGCTTGCTGGTTGCCAAAGCGCGGCGTTTCTCCCAACTCATCCTGCACCTGGGAGCATGTCTTATCGGACACTGGCTCTCGGTCTTTTTGACCAGCAGCGTCGCCTATCATGTGTCGTGGCTGCTCCTGCTGCAAAATTTACGTACCGTCATTAGTGGTGGCCTGGTGACCCCTCTGGCGAATGGCGGCGATATGGTCTTTCTCTTTTATCTCACCTTCCTGTGTTTCTTTCTGGGCTACTTTGGCGCGTGGCTCATTTATCGCGCTCACCTGCCCTGGCTGGTCGCGCTGATCTATTGCTCGATCATGCTCGTGAATCTCCAGTACGATAAGGCTGACCTATCCTTGCTGGTCCTCGTATTAGTAGGGGCGTTGCTGCTGCTGATTGCGCGTATCCAGTTAAGCAATCAATTGGCGCGCTGGTCGCAAGAAGGATTGCATACGGACCGCTCGTGGCTGCGCAGCATCACTACGCGCTTTATGCAGGTGACTGCGCTCATGACGGTGCTGATTCTACCGTTTAGCCTGGCGTTGCCAATGCTTAGCCAGCCGACATCGGGCGTTTCGTTGTGGAGTGGCATCGATAATTTCTGGACGAATATTACGCATGGTCAGTTGTCGATCAACAATCCCGGCTCGATTTTTCAGCCCTACCAGCCAGCCACAAACTTCTTTGGCGATCAACTCTCCATAACCGGCAATGTCAATCTGCCAACCGGCCAGGTGCTGTATTATACCAGCACAGGCAGTTCACAGGCGCATTATCTGGAAGGGTTTACCTACGACTATTTCGATGGTCACAACTGGACATCGCGCGCCGGAGGCCAGAATAGATCATTTCCCGCCAATTATTCGCTGCCGATTGAGGTGGTGGGCAGCAGCGTAGCGCAGGCGACGACTACTGTAACGATGGTCAATCCGCCGGATGGCGATCACCCCTATATTTTCGCGCCTGACTCGCCGAACAGTTTCAGTGTGCCAACTATTCTCTATGGCAATGGCGTCACCACCGCCTGGACGCAGCAGACCCCCTTGAGCGCGGGAGAACACTACCAGGTGATTTCATACATTCCGGTTGCCACGCCGCAAGTACTTTCGGCCATCCCCTTACCGCATAATGACCCGACCGCCTGGACGAATGATGACTTCTACTCCATCGTCAACAACTATTACCTGCAAACGCCGAACGATCTTTCGCCACAGGTAATGGCGACCTTGAACTCGTGGACGCGGGGCGCAGCCAATACCTATGATGCCATGCAAATGCTGGTCGCGCATTTTACCGATCAAACAAAATTCACCTACTCGGTCTCTAATCCCCCGGTGCCATCAAATATTGACGCCGTAAGCTGGCTGTTACAAACCCATCGCGGCTATTGTACTTATTACGCCACCGCTATGACCGTCATGGCGCGTCTACTGGGTGTGCCTGCTCGCGTGGTCAGTGGCTTCAACGAGGGACACTATGACGCGCAACGCAAGGTGTGGGAAGTGGACGGCAACAACGCGCATAGCTGGGTGCAGGTCTATTTCCCCGGACAGGGATGGATCGACTTCGATCCCACGCCGGGCTTCTCGCTGAACAATATTGGCAACCCGCAGCCATCGCCGACTGCCGGTACATCGCCAACTCCCGTCAAGCCACATCCGACGGCGACCAGCACTCACCCCAATCCGGGCAAGCACCCCACGCCCACTAATGGCTCTACCAATGGCGGCGCGAATACGTCAGGCTCGAACAATGGCGCGCATGGTATGCTTTTCCTGGTTTTCTCGCTGGGGGTGCTACTGCTCGCTTTGCTGGCTCTGGCTGTAGCAACCTATCGCTACCGGCTGAATAAACTGTATGCCAGTATCCCCATCATTTCCGGGATGTACTGGCGTCTCTCGCGCTTAGCCAGCTTATCAGGCATGGCCCCGCGCGCGTCGCAAACCCCGTATGAGTACACGCGCCTGCTGGCTCAACGCTACCCACGCGCCCAGGCGGCTCTATGGCGCATTACCCACCTCTTTGTGCGCGAACGTTGGGGCGCGCGCCAGCATCTCCCCCGCGAGGCTGAGATAAAAGACCTCGAGCAACTCTGGCCGTCTGTACGTCGTACTATGCTGCGTTCCTGGCTCTCGCGTTTGCGCGCTGGCAAGCGTAATCGCTAACCCTCCATTCTATTAAATCTATATATGGATGTATCAATGATCGTTACATCCTGTTCCCCTTTTCGTCTGAACACTATGGAACGCTGTTATCAGGACTTCGTGCGATGACTATTGCCGACCACATCCGGTCGTGTCATCCTGAGCGCAGCGAAGGATCTGCGCGATGCCAACGAGAGATCCTTCGCTGCGCTCAGGATGACAGGGGAAGCGAAGGATGACAGCCGATGTGCGGTCCTGGTGTGTGAGAGGAGGGGGAGAAGATTGGATAGGATGGAAGATGTAAGGACGCGATTGATCGCGTCCGAACCCACTGTAGGGACGCGATTCATCGCGTCCCGATCAAGCGCGTCCGGTTCTGCATCTGGTACCACGTCCGCGCTGGTGGTATGCGCGTTTGGCTGGGGGAAAGAGTTTCGCCTGTATACTGATTACCTCGTTGTCGATGGGAAATATCATCGCCTGCAAGAACTTACTCGTGTCCATGTTACCTGTCGTACTGTGCTGGGCGTGCCTTCCGCCAGCCTGGAACTATGTTTCCGGTCGAAAAAGCTGACCTTACGCGGTATTGCCGCCGTCGATGATGTACGAGCGGTAGTGGAGTATCTAGCTCCCTGGTGTAAATCAGTCGATGCGACCTTTCATGAGCGCGCTACGCACCCGATCGAGACTCCTCTACCCGCGTCACGCCAGGAGCCTCGCACGCAGAAGCTCAAAAGCTGGCGCTTGCCAGAAACCGGCAAGCAGTTTGCGCAGGTGGACACGCTGCCCCTTGTCACAGTTCCGGTGCGCCTGGCGCGCGGCGAAGGGGCGCATTACAGCACTCAGGCCACGTTGTGCGGCGAGCGCATTCAAGAAACGTCGCGCTACACCTACCCGGCGCAGGATCACGGCCTGCTGATCCTGACGGACAGGCGCATCATCTACATCGGGCGTAAAAGCCAGCTTGTGCTGGACTACCCGCGCCTGCTACACATATCGCGCCTGCGCGGAGCCGTCGCCTTTGAAGCGGAACACTGGCAAAAGCGCGTCATCTTTGAAGTGCCACGCCCGGAAGAGTGCGCCACCTGCGTCGAAGCTATTATGCGCATTGTGAAACGTGAGGAAGCTGTCCTGGTGAACGTTGACGATCGAATGCAGCAATGACGGGAGTGTCCGCTCCCGTCCTGTAGGGACAAGGGGCGGGGTAAGGCGGATGCGGGGCCTTGTGCTTGTCCTCGTCGCATGGTGATTCATTGGGGTTTGATAATGTCCCGCTGGATTACGTGCATCCACGAGGACAAGCACAAGGCCCCCACCCCTCCCCAC
>DASTKD010000681.1:0-5499 GCA_035716135.1 Ktedonobacteraceae bacterium | reverse complement strand
ACGCCATAAAACTGGCTAATCTCAGGGCCAAACACCTGAATCGCCGGGTTGTTCTGGTGCATCTGGATGGAAAACTGGATGAAGGTATTCACATAATCGGCGACGGTATATTTCTGGTTGGTGGCCGGGTTGATTAACTGGTCAGGCTCGTTGCCAACCGACCAGAACATGACGGGATGGATCTGCGCATGGGCATACTTGCCCTGGCGGAAGGTGCTTTTGGGATTGCTCATGAAGTCTACCCAGTGGCCCGCCAGTAACGCGCGGTCATAGACAGTAGAGTTCTTGGTAAACTTATCAATTGGGTCGGAGATACGCGCCTGGATCATGCCCTGCGCGCCCGTCGCATAGAGCAACTGGCTGAAATCGTAAAGCTGGTCATACGACAGGATATGTTTCTCGTTCCAACTGCCACCGGGGAAACGCAGCAGGTTGACGCCCGCGTTACGCAAGCCGTTAGAGACTTCCGGGCCGTAGTTCATGAAGCCGGTAAAGTTCGCCTCTATTGAATTGGTGCCTACTTCGGGAAAGACATTGACGCCGTAAAGGTTGGGACTGACAGGAATACCCTGCCGTAAATCTACCAGGGCGGACTGCTGACCGCCGACGGTCAGCGTCAACTGATCATTCGTACCGGAGGCAACACTCGCCACGCGCACAACCGCGAAAATAACGGCGATCAAGAGCACGACGCTGATAATGGCGATGAGGCGACGACGCACTCGTCCTTTTGTCCCACGCGAGGATGGCTTGAGTTCCTTCCAGCCTAACGCGGGATTTACCTGGCCATTGCCAGCGCGAGAGCCAGCGCCAGCAACTCCTCCCCGGCTTACATTGTTATTAACCGACATGCGACCCACTCCCTGGACATGAGCAATCGATGATGATTGCCTGCTTTGATTGATATACACTTTTTTCATAGAGAAACATCTAAATGTTCAAACGTGACAGCGCGTGTAACTGCACATTCTCGCCCCTGATTAGGACAATTGGCAGTTAGACCCTTCGCTGCGCTCAGGGTGACAACTCCAACCAGCCCTGTCATCCTGAGCGCAGCGAAGGATCTCAGCCTGTCCTGGTTTCTGTTTCACTCTACCCAACACTATCGGCAAATAGACGCCAATCCTTACCATTTTATGTGGATGAAAAATGAGATATGACCATTATATTACTAAAGAACGTAACAAACCATCCCGGTTTCCACCAGTCGCATCCGTATCGTTAATTGGACACGAAGGTATCACGAGGAGAAAACTTGCCACATGCCCCATATATCGGATAGACTACAGTAACGAACGTTGCAGCATATATCTGACAGAGGTGCAATAATAAACCATCAAAAATACACCGGGGATATTCGGTAGGGGCGGGGTCCTCCAGGCGTGTAGGGACGCCCCTTGTGGGCGTCCGGCCCCTCCAACTACAACAAAATCCAGTGCAAGGAGTTCTTGAATTGTGTCTACTCATCTTAATGTGGTAAGTACCTTTCGTTTTTCGGCAGCTTCCGAGCAGGCGCTCAGCAAGGCGGCGGGCGCGCCCATCACCTTCGCTACCCCTGATGACCTGGCGGGCGCGCTGGCTGAGGCCGAGGCGCTGTGCAGCTATGATATTCCTGCTAATTTACGCGAGGTTGCGCCCCGGCTGCGCTGGCTGCAAGTTCCCGGCGCGGGGCTGGATTCGTTGAAACCTAAGGGATTACTCGAACCGGGTAGCGAAATCATCATTACGTCGGCATCGGGCATTCATGCTACCACCATTTGCGAATATGTTTTCGGCAGTATGCTGATGTTTAACTGGAACTGGCCGCAGATGGTGCGCCTCCAGAACCAGCATATCTGGGCGCGCAGCGCGAGCTGGTATAAACTTGGTCGCCGCGAATTGATCGGCCAGACGCTGGGCATCGTGGGCGTGGGCAGCATTGGGCGGCAAATCGCCAGGCTGGGTCACGCCTTCGGGATGCGCGTGATCGGTATGCGCCACTCCCAACCGGCAACGGGACAGGTTGATCCCGACGTGGATACGTTTTATACGCGGGAGCAATTACACGAACTGCTCGGCCAGAGCGATTACGTCGTGCTGGCTGTGCCTCTCACGCCTGCTACCGAAAAGATGATCGGCGAGGCGGAACTGCGAGCCATGCGCTTCAATGCCTATCTTGTCAATATCGCGCGCGGGCGCATCATCGACGAGCAGGCGCTCATTCGCGCCCTGCAAGAGGAATGGATCATGGGCGCGGGGCTGGATGTGACCGAAGAGGAGCCGTTGCCCGCCACCAGCCCGCTTTATTCGATGCCCAATGTGATCCTGACACCGCATATCTCCGGCCACAGCGTCCACTATGAGGAACGCCTGGCCGAACTGTTCGCTGAGAATATACGCCGCTTCCGCGCCGGGGAAGCATTGCTTAACCGCTATGACCCGGCACGAGGCTATTAGATCAGGGGTGAGTCCCTACATTTCTATGTAGTGAGGAGGCATTTCGCTATGAGTACAGACCTGGGTCATGTAAATACACTGGGAGCCGAGGCGGTCGGTGGGCCGGGTCAGCGTCGCTTCCGCCTTTATGCCCAGGTGGGGACGCGCTCGGTTATCATGTGGATGGAGAAAGAGCAGCTTAACAGGCTCGCGCTCGCGCTTGATCGCGTCCTGGCGCAGATCACCGAGGGTAATGTGCTGCGCACCGTTGCCCAGGCCGGACCAAAACCGGCGCTAGAGGGGATGCCTGCCAGCTTCCCCACCCGGCCTACCTTTGAGTTCCAGGTCGGCCAACTTCGCATTGGATACGATGAAAGCCGCACCTTGCTCGCCCTCATCGCGGCCCCCATCGAAATCTTGCTGGAGCGCGGCCAGGAGCCACGCGCGATCATCCGTGAAGACGAAGCGGTTTCCATCTTTTTCACCATGCAGCAGGCGCAAGCCCTGACCAGCGTTATCGACGTGCTGGTGACGAGCGGACGCCCCGTGTGTCCCCTCTGCAACATGCCTCTGGATGGTGGGCCGCACGCCTGCGTGCGGCAAAACGGCCACACAGAGGTCTTGCAAGACCTGATAGAAGATGATGAGGTAGACGACGACGACGAATAGATGGCATGAACGGATGCGCGGCACCCCCTTGCAAGGGTGTGCCGCGCATCCGTTCATGCCATCTATTCAGTCAACGCACAGGTACTTATTGGCCTTCTGGAGGTAAAATTCCTCGTTGGCCTCGATCATGAGTTTGTGAAACACAACCACATCGGCATCTGGCAAACACTCAACGGGTTGAATACACAGGCGCATAACCGCGCGGCCATGCTCAAGCACCTGCACATAGCCTTTCGCGCGCGGCACGCGATAGACGCGCTGGGAGGTTGACGGACTCGGTATTTCCAGGTAGCCACGCCAGACAAGCTGGCGACATTGCTCGGCAGTGAGCATATCACGCAAAAGGCTGGCCGCCCGCCGCTCAGCAGGGGATAACCCCTTAAAATATGGCTGGAAAAGCAACCATAACATGGGAGAGATGGCGAGCGCTAGAACTACCCAACCAAGTGTCGTTAGCACCTGCTGAGTCATGAATATTATCCGCCAACAACTCGCGGAACTAGAACTATCTGCTCGGCGGTCTCATCAAATGTGTCGATGCGCTGTATCGGTTTACCAGGCTCTACGCGAAAAGCGGTGGCTCCTTTGGCGCGTTCCTGCGCAAAGATACGTTCCGCCTCGCGGACAGCAGCCATTGCTTCGAGGTCGCCCCCTAACACTTTCTGCTGATCCCAGTTGACACGGTCATCACCGCGCCGCGACATCACCCGTAACATGCCCACAGTCGTTCCTCCTTCGTTTTCAAAGCCGGGGGGGCTTTTTCACGAACACTAGACCATTCATCAGGTAATAAACGAACTACGTGGTAACAGAAACTGGTACTCACTTTACAAGCGCCTGTACTTCAATCACGTCTGATTCTCGTGGTTAGTTTCATCTAATCCGGCAAGAACCAGCTTGCTTACTCCTATTGTAACTTGATACATGTTGGTACGTCAATGGCAAATTGGTAAGGGCATAGTGCATTGCAAAAGTCACACGCTTAAAACATGGCGACCGCAAGGGAAAACATGGCGACCGCAAGGGTCGCCATGTCTGGTTGCGCCGGGAAAGTCTAGATAGGGCGCAATGTCTACGTGGCCTGCTGCAGTTTCGCGCCGCATTCCTGGCAGAAGCGCGCGCCAGGCTCGACTTTTTCAGCGCAACTGGGACAGAAGAGATCGGGCAAGGGCAGCTTTGTGCCGCAATCCTGGCAAAATTTGCCCGGCGGACCCATGTGGCGGCAGGTAGGACACATCACTTCTTTTGGATAACCGGGCGTATCGAAGCGCGTGCCAGCTAATGGATTGCTGGCGCTGGCTGGCGGCGGCTGAATCTGTGGCTGTTGCGGCGGCCTCACCAGGTCCGGTGTGACGGCGGAGGGGATCGCGCCGACATTGAATTGCGGAGTCTGGTAGCTCTGTTGAATCTGCTGGCGCTGGGCTTCGACATTCATCTCATGCTGGAAACTGGCACCATCGGCCTTGAGATCGGGGGCGCAGCGCGTGCAAAGGTTCAGCTTAGGATTATAGCAACGCATACAAACAGTCAGGTGACATTTGGGGCAAAGATGAAATTCGTGCTGCACCGATGCCCAGGATTTTTGCAAAGCTCCCGCCTGCTCCTGATGCCATTTGGAGCCGTAAATCTGCTCGCCCGCCTCAGCCGCGCGTCCCCAGAAGCCGCCGAGCAGCCCGACGCCGATATCCATCACATTCGTCGCCGTGCTGACCGTTGAGCGAATAGGCATCGAATCGATTTGCCAGCGGCAAATTTCGCAGGTGAAGCGGAAAGCAAAGTACCCCTGCGATTGATTGCTCATATCCGAATAAATGTTCGGTACCACATAGTTTTGTGACATATTTATCCCCTTATGATGCCACCACGTAGGCAATGGCGGCTGTGCCTGGCCCCGTGTGCGTTCCCAGTGAGGCTCCCAGCTGGTAGATGGGAAGATCACCGTGGTAGGTGGTTTTAATAACCTCGGCCAGTTGCTGGCCTACGTCCGCGCTAGCCTCGGCAATGGAGACATGTTCTATCCTGCCCTTTTCGGCCAGCAGTTGCGCGACTCGCGCATAGGCTTTGCTGCGCGTGCGCGGCTGTTCTACCGGGACGACTTCACCATCTTTCAGGGCGATAATGGGCTTGACGCTCAACATGTTGCCCAGCAGCGCCCGCGCGCCGCCAATGCGCCCGCCGCGTTTGACGTATTCGAGCGTGTCGAGTACCGCCAGAATGTGCGTGCGCGCAAGCTGATCGAGCGCGCGCGTTTTGATCTCTTCCAGCTCCAGACCCTGACGCGCCTGTTCCGCCGCCAGTATAATCGCGCGCGACATGCCGACGCTGATGCTTTTTGAGTCGATCACCTCGATAGGCACATGCCCGGCGCTTGCGGGCAAGCTATCGCGCGCGGTGCAAGCTGACTGGTAGGTGCCG
>DASTKD010000680.1:0-3498 GCA_035716135.1 Ktedonobacteraceae bacterium | reverse complement strand
GAATTTTATTTGTGCTTGCTATGCGATATACTTCAAACATAACTGATTTTGTAATATCTAGCCAGCAAAGGAGCAACGAAGCTATGCCTCATAACGATATTTCTACGGGCGGGAGCGGGCCGCGTGTGGTACATGCGCCGCGTGGGACGGCCATGACGTGCAAGGGGTGGCAGCAGGAGGCGGCCATGCGGATGATAATGAACAACCTCGATCCTGATGTGGCGGAACGGCCAGATGACCTGGTGGTGTATGGTGGATCAGGGCGGGCGGCGCGCTCGTGGGCAGCTTTTGATGCCATTGTGCGCTCGCTGCAATCGCTTGAGGACAACGAGACGTTGCTGGTGCAGTCGGGCAAGCCTGTAGGTATCTTTCGCACGCACGCGGACGCGCCGCGCGTCTTGATCGCTAACTCCAACCTGGTGCCGCACTGGGGCAACTGGGACGAGTTCAGGCGTCTGGAGGCGCTGGGCCTGACCATGTACGGGCAGATGACCGCCGGATCGTGGATTTATATTGGCTCGCAGGGCATCGTGCAGGGGACCTATGAGACCTTCGCGGAGGCGGCGCGCAAGCATTATGGTGGATCGCTCAAGGGCAAGTTTGTCTTGACGGCTGGCCTGGGTGGTATGGGCGGCGCTCAAACCCTGGCCGTCACGATGAACGAGGGCGTCTGCCTGGCGATCGAGATTGACCCGCAGCATATCCAGCGGCGGTTGGAGACGGGCTATTGCGATGAGATGGCGAGTACACTCGACGAGGCACTGCACCAGGTGCGCGAGGCGTGCCAGCAGGGGCAGCCGCTTTCCATCGGATTGATTGGCAACGCGGCTGACATTTATCCCGAACTGGTGCGGCGGGGCATCGTGCCGGACATGGTGACGGACCAGACCTCGGCGCATGATGCGCTCAACGGTTACGTGCCTGGCGGTCTCTCGCTGGCGGAGGCCAATGCATTGCGCGAGCGCGATCCGCAGGAGTATATAGAGCGTTCGATGGCCTCGATGGTGGCGCATGTACGCGCTATGCTGGATTTGCAGAAGATGGGCGCGATTGTCTTCGACTATGGCAACAACCTGCGCGGGCAGGCGCTGGCGGCGGGCGAGACGCACGCGCTGGACTTCCCCGGCTTCGTGCCTGCCTACATTCGCCCCCTGTTCTGTCGCGGCAAGGGGCCGTTTCGCTGGGTAGCCTTATCGGGCGACCCGGAGGATATATACCGCACAGACGAGGCTATTCTGGAACTCTTCCCCGAAGACGCTGGTTTGCGACGCTGGATCACGATGGCGCGTCAAAAAATCCACTTCCAGGGTTTGCCGGCGCGTATATGCTGGCTGGGCTATGGTGAGCGCGATAAAGCGGGGCTGGCTTTCAACGAACTGGTACGCAAAGGCATCGTTAAGGCTCCCATTGTGATCGGACGCGACCACCTCGATAGCGGCTCGGTGGCCTCGCCCTACCGCGAAACCGAGGCCATGCGCGATGGCAGCGATGCTATCGCCGACTGGCCGTTGCTTAATGCCCTGCTGAACACGGCATCGGGCGCGACGTGGGTCTCCATCCATCACGGCGGCGGCGTTGGCATCGGCTATTCCATCCACGCCGGACAGGTGATCGTGGCCGACGGCACACAGGAGGCGGCGCAACGTCTATCGCGTGTGCTGACCAACGATCCCGGCACCGGAGTCATGCGCCATGCCGACGCGGGCTACGAAGAAGCCATAGAGTGCGCGCGGGAACGCGGCGTGAAGATACCGATGCTGTAAAAACTATCCGAAAGAATCCACTTTCCAGGTACCATTTTCATCAATCAGCGTAAATTTAGTCGGGGGAACGGGGTTGGCCGAAGCATTGCCGACGGTAATTGTCACCTGCGCGGTGGCAGATGAACCGTTTTGCTGGACATTGCTAAAGTTGCAGGTTTTGACGCCGCCGACTGAGGGCGCATTCAATGATTGAAACTGCCCAGCAATGGCCGATTCACTCGTCTGGCCTTGCTGGCGCTTCGATAGCTGGTTAAAGAAGCCCTGCGGGTCATTGCTGGTAAGGCTGCTACAGATAGCAGACAACGTTTTCTCCGGCGTTGAAGCGGTGAAATAGATGTAGCCGCCTATACCGCCGCCAACAAGCAGGAGCAGGACGATGATGCTGATAATCAATCCTGTGCGCCGGTTTTTCTGAGGTGGTATTACAGCAGGCCGGGAAACAGGGGTACTGTATTGATCGCTCGCGCTTCCTGCCTGCTGCGTCACGGGTATTTGTGATGAGAATGGCTCCCCGGCGGGATGTCCACCGTTAGAAATGCTTTCTGGCGATGGTACGGTCTGTGAATAGACGGGTTGCGCATTCACATTCGCGCCTGTGTTAGCGGGGGATTGCGGCGTGTAGATCGGTTGAACAGGAGGTTGTGTGTTGGGATACTCCTGTACCGCAGGCGGTTGCTGGTCGCTTTGAGCGGGCTGCGCTGCCTCTGTATAATTTGGCAACGGGGCTGGCTGCTGGTCGCCTTGAACTGGATTAGCGGGCTGAGGAACGACGACAGGCGGCTGAGTGAGCAGGCCCATGCCGGGAAACGAATTCATGATTTTGCTGGCCTGTTCGAGCGCGTTGGCGAAAGAGCGAACGCTGGCGAAGCGCTGGTGCGCGTCTTTGGCGAGCGCGGTCATGACAACTTCTTCAACGGCGGGTGAGATGGTGGGCAGCTTCTCGTGAATGGGTGGAGGCGGCTCAAAGATGTGCTGGCTGGCGACTTCGCTGAAGGAACCATTGAAAGGGCGCATACCCGTGAGCCATTCGTAGACGACGATGCCCAGCGCGTATTGATCGCTGGCCGGACGTGGTTTGCCGCGCAGTTGTTCGGGAGCCATGTAGTAGGCCGTGCCGCCCAGGTCTTGCAAGCTTTGCTGGCGCGTACTCTGCGCGACGAGAGCGAGGCCAAAATCGCTCAGCAATATATCGTCGCGCCGCCCCAGCAGCATGTTCTCTGGCTTGATGTCGCGGTGCATAAACTTCTCATCGTGGGCATATTGCAGGGCGTCCGCGATCTGTTTGACGTTGGAGATGATAGCTTCGAGCGATAAGCGAGTGTTTTTGGGGTAGCGCTGGCGCAGCGTGCCGTTAGGGGCGTACTCCATGACGAGGAATGGCACACCATCATGCACGTCAAAATCGAAGATGCGCACGATATGCGGATGTACCAGGCTGGCAATCGTCTGTGCCTCTACGAGAAACTGTTCGGCATCATCCTTTTCAAACTGCTCATAGCGAACTTTGATCGCGGCCTGCGTTTTCAGGCGCACATGCTCGCCCAGGTACACATCCGCGAAGCCGCCGCGTCCCAACAAGCGGACAAGGCGATAGTTGCCAAGTTGCTGTCCCGTATGGTCTGCCATCGTCGTCCCCTCCATATGGAAATATAGCTTTTCAAACATGCCTGCCAGCGCTATGATGAAGCGGATTCATCTCGTAATTTTTATGCGGTCATTGTAGAGGCTGGTAATG
>DASTKD010000679.1:0-21932 GCA_035716135.1 Ktedonobacteraceae bacterium | reverse complement strand
ACTGGCCTACCTGCTGGGACGACCGTGCAGCTATATTCTTTACAACTACGCGCAATACATGGGCGAGCGACTGGTACGCCTGGTGATAAATGCCATCATAGGTGTAGCGCTGGCGTTGCTGATCGTGGGTTTGCCACACTTCACCTGGATGGGCGTGATCGCCTGGCCTCTGGTGACGCTACTGGCGCTCTCGATTGAATTTGTGGCCTACTTCAGCATCGGGCTGCTGGCTTTCTGGCCGGAGGATACCAACGCATTCTCCTTCATATTCAGTCGCCTGACGCTGGTGCTGGGGGGCGTGCTGGCTCCCATCGAGATTTTCCCGCAGCCATTGCGCGGCATTGCCCAGGCGCTGCCATTCAGCACCATCTTATATGGTCCCGCGCGCACCCTGGTCCATTTTGAAGCGGAGCGCTTTGGCTGGCTGTTGGCACAGCAGGTTATCACTTTAGGAGTGGGAAGTCTCATCTTGCTGGCGGTCTATAGTGTTGCCATCCGGCGCGTCAACATCAATGGAGGGTAAGCTGATGACGGCTTTCTTCAAAAAAGGTTGGAGTACATTGCGCTTCATGGGGGTGTACCTGGCTGCCAATTTGCAGGCGGCTATGGAATATCGTGTCGCCTTCGCCATGCAGGTGTTCATCATGATGGCAAACGATTGTCTCTGGCTGTTTTTCTGGTGGGTTTACTTCCGCCAGTTCCCCCTGGTGCATGGCTGGCAAAACACCGATATTGTGGTGATCTGGGCGGTTTCAGCCGCCGGTTTTGGCATCGGGATGGGCGTTTTTGGCAACGTGCAGGCGCTGGCCGCGCTCATCATGAACGGTGGACTGGATGCCTACCTGGGGATGCCGCGCAACGTGCTGCTGCATGTCTGCATCTCGGCGACCAGCCCATCGGCCTGGGGTGATTTCCTGTTCGGCCTGGGCGTCTTCATTGTGATCCTGCATCCCGGCCCGTTACAAATTGCGCTATTCCTGCTGTTGTGTCTGATGGTGGCGCTGCTCTTCGCTGCGTTTATGGTGATCCTCGGTTCGCTGGCCTTCTTCCTGGGCAATACCGAGGGATTAGCGCAGCAAATGATGGGCGCGCTGATCACATTCAGCACCTATCCCATGAACATCTTTAGTGGGGCGGTGAAGCTGCTGCTCTTCACCATCGTCCCGGCAGGCTTCATCTCGTTCATCCCGCTGCAGCTCATCAAGCAGTTCGCGTGGCCCCTGCTGGGCGGCATGATCGGCTTTACCGCGCTGTTCATAGCGGTCTCCGCCGCAGTATTCCAACTGGGGTTGCGCCGCTACGAAAGCGGAAACCTGCTGGGGATGCAGAATTAGCCTTTCATCCAGTGGAAAAATAGGCGATAGCTGTTCGTATCTGGTATGATAGATGCATGAATCATCCGTAGGGGCGGGGGTGTGGTGGATGGGTGGAGGGGACGCTTGCGTCGCCCTCGTCCGGTTCTGATCCACGTGGTCCAGAGGAGGGCGACGCAAGCGTCCCATCACCACCCCGCCCCTACGAACAATCAGGGAAAGCAACAGCGTGCAAGATCTCAACAACGAACTGATACAATACCTGGAAGCTGGGGAGACGGTAGCGGTCGCTACTATCGTGCGGCGCAAAGGGTCGGTGCCACGCGAGGTGGGCGCGAAGATGCTGGTGCGGCGCGGTGGCAAGATTAGCGGCACGGTTGGCGGCGGCTGCGGCGAAGCTGATGTGTGGCGCGCCGCGCTCAATGTCATTGATACACAGCGTCCAACAACGGTGCAGGTCGATCTGACGGAAGAGATCGCCATGAGCAGCCAGGGTGTCTGTGGCGGCATTTTTGACGTTTTTGTGCAGCCCTGGCATGTCACGTCCGGTGTGGAACAGCCAGCGATGCTTGAGGTAGCGCGGGCCATTGCCGGCGCGCTTGAAAGCGAACGCGCGATTGCGCTGGCAACCGTCATCGCGGCTGGCGGCGTATGGCGCGGGTTGATTGGACAATCCATGCTCGTAAATGAAAACGGGGAAGCTCAGTATGGGTTTCGTGTGCCAGAGGCGTCTGATGAACTCGGTACAACACAAATCATACAGGCAGCACAAACATCTATAAGGAATGGTAAACCGGCGATTGTACGCATTGGCGATGCTCGCGCTGAAAACGCCTGGGCGGAAATTTTCGTCGAGCCGTTTGTGCCGCCGCCCGTCTTGCTGATCGCGGGCGCGGGCCATATCGCCGCGCCCCTGGCTGCTATCGCGCATGTGATGAACTACTCCGTCAGCGTGACCGATGATCGCGCCTCGTTTGCCAGCCGCGAACGCTTCCCCTCGGCAAAACAGTTGCTGGTGAGCGACATTGAAGCTACTTTGAGAAATTACCCCATCACATCGCGCACCCACATCGTGCTGGTAACACGCGCGCACTCGCACGATGTGCAGGGTCTGCGTGCCATCATCGACTCACCCGCCGCCTACATAGGCATGATCGGCAGCCAGCGCCGCGTGTGGGCTGTCTTCAAATTGCTGCACGATGAGGGCATTCCGGCGGAGAAACTAGCGCGAGTGCGCGCTCCCATCGGCCTCGATTTCGGCAGCTCCACCCCTGAGGAAATCGCCCTGGGCATCATGTCCGAGATCACCATGCTGCGTCACAACGGAACTGGCAAGACCATGTCGGAACCCCTGCGCGAGCGCTTCATACAACGACTGCGGCGCATGGATGAAGCTGAATAACCACACTTCTTTTAGAGCGGTAGCTTTGCGAACAGCACCATCTGAATAAATTGATGGAATCGCCCCTGATGCTCTTTTTCATACCTCATGCGTTTATGAATTGAACATTCTATCATAAATTGCTAAGTATAAATACTGCTTGTGTTACGAAACAATGATTGCACCGTTTCTAGATCAGAAGGGGGTTTGTGTTAGATCAATTGTAAAGCAGGCAAGGGGATAGGAGCATCGTATACATGAGCCGGGGAGGATATGGTGACAGTTCCTATCGGGGAAATGCAGGCAAATTGCGTATGGCGGTGACGACCGAACTCTTGCGAGTTATACGCGATATGCGACATGCTGACGAACTGTTTCAATGGCTATCTGATACGCTTGTGCAACACTTTGATACGCAAGTGGTGCAATTTTGGGTAGCTCAGGTGGATCATCAAGGCCAGTACTTCATGAAACTACAGGTTTTATCTTCTCAGGATAACTCAATTCCTTATCGTGTTGCTCTCAGTAAGCCGTTTGCTGATCTGGCAGGCGAGATACGAAGCTGGCAAACCGAGCTTCCTCTCAGCCTCACCGGGAACGTGTTCTCTTCCTTTCAGGCCAGTCTCCTACAGCGTTATGGATTGTACTACTGCTCTGCTGAGTATTTGAGCAGTAAAGGCCAACCTCCTTCTGTGGGTCGAACCACATTCATGCCACTGGAAGCTGTAGCGCTGCTCTTTTTCAATCAATCTCCTCATGTTGAGATTCCCAAAAGCATCAACTACGTTTTGAAACTGGCTTTGCAGCTTGCTGAATCTGGTGGCCTGCTGGTGCCTCCCACTGATGCACAAAGCAATGAAGTGGGCTATAAGCACCAGGTGGCGCAAAAAGGCGTATCGCCCCTGGCCGAAGTGGTTCCCCGGCGCACGGAAAACACCGACCTGATGACTGCCAATAACCCCTTAGCCCGCCACGCCATCATTGCGGATAAATTAGCCCGCCGTGTCTACAAAGAAATAGATGGTCGAAATACTGTACAGGAACTATGCGATATTACCCAACTGAGCATGACGGAGGTCCGCAAGGCTCTACGAATATTATTAAACGAACACCGTATCGAATTATTCGATGCCATAGGACAGCCTGAAGACGGTTCGTCTCTTCTCGACGATCTTTAAGCCCATATCAGCAACCAGACCAGAGTAGGAGTGATATATCGATGAGTGCCAATACATTTGCTACGGTGCGCGCAATAGCGGTGGTAGTCATAAGCGTGTTTATTATGTTGCGAGCCTTTCAGGTCTATGCTCAGACGCGCAGTACTCGCCTGCTTGTACTTGGTTTAACCATGGTTATGATCGTGGTGACTACTATCGCGGATGTTACTGGCAACAATATCACTTTCCATCTCAATGCCTACTGGTTCAATTATGTCGGTCAGACCGTCGCTTTCGCCTTTTTTTTCCTGAGCCTCATCAACAGTTCAGAAGCTTACCTGCGTAAACTGGTACGCTGGCAAATTGCGCTCTCCGCTTTGCTTTTCATTTTATTGATCGAGGGGCCTGCCCTGCCCCATGCATTTCCGACCCTGGGGCTGCTACGGGCAATTTTTAGTAGCGGGCGCGCGTTACCCTGCTTTTTCATCTGCCTCTATTACTTCGCCGCGTTTGTGAAAAAGGAGACACGCTTCAGCCTGCTTATGGGAGCAGGTTTTGTGATAATCGGCCTGGGGTATTACATGATATTCCCGCGCTATATCGAGCCGCCTTCGTATGCTATTCAGACGGCGGGCGACTACCTGCGCATTATAGGGAACGCTATGCTGCTGGTCGCTATGATATGGGGCTAGCTGCCCAATTTGACTGAAAACGTGAGGGGTCGCTGATGCAAGAACTCGAAGATGATGATACACTGCGTTTACCTGTAGCAGGTCGTGAATCCAATCAACACTCCGATCCGGGCAGCAATAGCATCGTGAAGAGAAAGCGCCCGATATTTTTAGAGGAAGATGTCGATGACGATGGCGAGGAAGAGTATTTTTTTGACTTCGACACTATTCCCAGAAGCAGAGTGGTGTTGCCGATACTCGACGATGAGGTGGAAGATACACTCCGTTTACGTGTCGTAGTTCCTCCGGCCCCTGCTTCCGTTCCCGCTCAAGTCAGGACAGGGGCATGGATCACTGCCGATGGCCGGTTTGTCATCCTGGCCCGCGTTCTCCGTATGTTCGGCTTTGGTTTTAGTAGTGTGCTGATTGGTGTGATACTGGCAACTGAGGGCCTGTCGTTTGTGCAGGTCAGCCTGCTGCTTAGCGTCGGGCTGGCTGGCAGCGTCGTCGAAATTATCTTCGTTGCCCTTTTTGCCGATCGGCTGGGGAGGCGGCGTACTCTCATCGGCTTTGCTGTGTTGATGGCTTTAGGCGGACTGGCTTTCGCGTTCTCGCATAATCTGATTGTGTTGCTGTTAGCAGCCTTTTTTGGCACGATCAACCCATCAAGCACATCAGAAAATACGCCGTTTATCGCTATTGAGCAGGCCATTTTGCCGCAGACCTGTGTGCCAGAACGTCTAACGGATGCCTTTGCTCGCTATAATCTGTGGGCGCAACTGGCAGGAGCTGCTGGTGGTCTGGCAGTCGCCTTGCCAGATTTACTGCACCACTTCACAGGGATGACGACTAGCATGGGGATGCAGGCTATGTTCGCGCTTTACGCGCTATTGGGAGGCATCACCGCCCTTCTTTTTATGTGTATGACGGAAAAGGTGGAAGCTGCAAGCATTAGCAGCGGCACCTCTGTGGCAAAGAGGCATCAAACTCTGCAAAAAAAATCGCGGACGAATGTTTTTCGCCTGTCAAGCCTCTTTGTTGTGGATGCCTTCGCCGGTGGACTCGTGGTTCAAACCATCGTCGCCTTCTGGTTTCAACAACGCTTCGGCGTCTCGCTTAGCGCGCTGGGTCTGCTCTTCTTTGGCGCGAATCTCGCCTCGGCTCTATCTCTTCCTGTTGCGGCCCGCCTTTCCCGGCGTTTTGGATTGCTCAAGACGATGGTTTTTACGCATTTGCCCTCACAATTATTGCTCCTGCTCGTTCCACTGATGCCCACTTTCTGGCTGGCAGCGCTCTTTTTGCTCTGTCGCCAATCCCTTTCAAAAATGGACGTGCCAACACGTCAGGTGTACATTCTCGAACTGGTACAACCCGAAGAACGAACGGCGGCAGCAGGGATCACGACAATGGCTCGCAGTATCGCTACCTCGGTGAGCCCGCTTGCCGCCGGTGTGCTGCTGACCAATTCGCTGTTTGTGCTGGGACTGCCATTTCTCGTAGCGGGCAGCCTCTCCACCTGCTACGATCTCCTGCTATACGCGCTGTTTAGAAAGACGCCGGTACAAAGTGACCGGCGCTCGTAATCAGCTTATGGCGCAAAAGCATCGGGAATGTCTTGGGCGCATTTCTCAAAAACGAACTCAAAGTGGCTTTTCATCAGCTTGTAAGTTTGCAAAGAAGGGTCTGGACTATGGGCATCTATAAAACCGTGAATATTTTGATAACGCTTGTATTCATGGATGGGCATATCTCTACCCAGAATCTCCATCCCTGCCTGTTGTGGACTCATCTTCCCATAATGGTACTGCTCTACTAAGACGGACTCGTCGGACATCAACATGAAGCAGTAGGGAGCTGTATTGAACCACTTATATTGAAACGTTTCCGCGGAGGAAAGGCTGGCGATACTGCGTAGCCAGCGCACGCTGCGCTCAGTATCGCTATAGAGTTGGGCTTTCTGATACGGCCCCGCTTTGAACCCTTCAAAAGAAAGAGGGATTTCCCCTTTTTCTTCCCGTTGCAAAATATGCTCTCGCCATGAGCGGTACTGAGCCTGCACCGAGTCTGGATCGATGAGGAGTATCTTGATTTTTACCTGCTTTTTCGCGGCGACCTTTCTAATGGCCTGGTAAAATTGTCCATCACCATCAAAATATGAGCGCAATGAAAAGCCTTCTATATAAAGGACTTTTTCAGTGTTGCTAATCAGCCAGCGAATGCGATCAACGGCGTCTTTGGAGCTATGAAACATATTAATAACCCCTCTTTCACGTAGCCCCTTATCTGCCCCAACGCGAAATTCATCGATGTACTCTTTAGAAGATATGGAGGCGTTGCTCCAGAGCCATTCAAAATGTTTCCCCATGCCGCGATGCATCTCTGAACCCTCTTCAAATCTGAACAAAGGTATTGGCTTGACTGGATCGCGGGAATCCCAGAAATAGTAGGACTGTACATAACTGGAGACGTTGGTTCTCAGTAAGAAACAGATAGGAGGTACCTGGTAGAAGCGAAAAGCAAATGTAATGTTGGCTTCTACTCCCTGGTCTTTGAGTGCTTTCTCTCTATTTTTTTTAACAGCTTCTTCAATTTCGTAAAGACTGTCTCTGGTGAAATGTAAATCCAGAGCGAGGCGTGAAGATACGGTAGCTGCTTCTGTGTCACGTCGTTCTCCGGCCGCGCGCAGGTAAGCCCCCTGGCAATCCGGGTCTATAATCAATATCTGTATGTCCAGCTTTCCTTGAGGCCGGGCGATTTGCTGCATTCCCCGCGCGTAATCAGCTATGATTTTCCAGATGCCATGAAAAACACCGTTGCCCTGCACAAAATCATTGAGAGAAATACCTATCAACTGGATGGTAGAAAGACGCTGATCCTCCAGGTCTTTTTTAATCTCGCCGATTGCATCGCCGCGCTTTTTGTATAAATGAGATATGCCTGCACTTTCCATTGCCTGCAACGACTCTGACGTATTAACCAGGTTATCGGTCTGACCCTTGATCTCCCCTCTCACGGTCTCCAGTTTATTTGTAATTTCCACTTTAAGGAAATCCGTCTGGTTGCGCGCATTCTCTCCGATTTCTGCCAGGCCGCTCGCTACGTTCTGTTGAACTTCATCAAGCCTGTTCACGATCTCTTCTTGCAGTTCTTTGCGCGTATTTTCGATTAACCTGGTCACGACCACCGAGACAATACTCGTCACGAATAGCGCGATCCCTATTTGCTGGATCACCTCGGTAAGTAGTAGAACGGGCCCCTGTGTAGCATCTTTGAGAACGGGCAACGTGAGTGTAAGAAACATCAGACCCAGGCCAACGATGCATAAGATGAGGAAATTTACCGTAGTTAATGCCGAGGTCAAGCGTAATCCAATACTTGGATCAGACGCTTTCTTATGGTTCGCTGGTTGTTGTGGAGTATCGCCAATTTTCTGCTCTTGAACGTTGGAGATCATATAAATATTCCTCTGGAAGAATTTATACCCTGTAACGCTTCAAGTTTGGTTATACTCTAGTGTAACATTCAATCATTGATAAGTCTAGACTTGATACTCAGTTATTGTAATATGTTTTGGCTCACATGATATGGGGAAATTTATAAGGATGAGTACCCTTCACAGGCTCTTGACAACCCCTCGTTTCCTATACCCGGCTTTATGCTGAAGTTATTTCTTGGCGAGGTGTCGGCTGTTATAATTCGCGGCAGGCGCGTTGTGCCGGAGAAAATAATGGATGCAGGCTACCAGTTTCAATATCCCACCCTTGAACCAGCCTTACGTCAACTTTTACATAGACCGTAATCTCATGCCTTATAGTTACTTCCCGTTGTGTAGCATTGTGGCGACGGCCTGCATCGCCTGTTCCAACTCCTCCTCACGGGTAAAACCATGAGGAGCAAGACGGATGGCCTGATTGCGCGCCGAGACAATGATTCCGCGCTGTCGCAGCGTTGCTTCTAGCTGGTGCGCCTGTTCGGCAGAATCGGTTTGCAGGGCAGTGGTCGTTCCTTTATGCTGCATGTCTTGCGGCCCTAAAATATGGAGTCCCAGTTGCGGCGCGAGGCGATAGGCCAGGGCCGAGAGACGCTGGATCTGCTGCCTGATACGTTCTACGCCCGCTGCCCTGATAAGCTGCATCGCGGCACGGGCAGCATAGGCATTGACGATGTTGGGAGTTCCCAGGTCGAAGCGGGCTGCGCTACTGGCATAGTCCAGGTGAAACGGATCAAACGCGAACGGTTCAACGCGCCCAAACCACCCGGTGACAGTTGGATGCAGCGTTTCCAACAGGGCAGGATTGACATAGAGGAAGGCGATACCTGCTGTCCCAAGCAGGTATTTGAGTGTTCCCGCCGCAAGGAAATCGACGCCGCTGGCCTTAACATCGATAGGAATCGTCCCGATTGATTGATAGGCATCGACGAAGATAAGACTACCATGAGCATGAGCCGCCTGAGCAACGCGCTCCAGGTCTAGCAACATCCCGTTAGCGTAACAGACATGAGGGCAGGAAACCAGTGTAGTAGAAGTGTCTAGAGATTCGACAAGATCATCCTCTGTGATGATACCGGCATGTCTCCCCTGCAAAACGTCAACGGTGTAGCCAGCGGCCCGGAGCGCCAGCCAGGCATGTGCGACGCCGGGAAATTCCGCCACGCTGGTAATGATACGGCGACTGGTTGTGGATGGACTATTGGCGAGCGCGCTGGCAAGCGACGACACAAGCTGCGAAACGGAACTGCCAACAGCAATCTCGCCGGGCTGCGCGCCGATAAGGGCCGCGAAAGCCGCGCGCGCGCGCTCGACCTCTTCTATCCAGGCGTCCCAGTGCATACCCATAGCGGCCCAATCGTCGATGAAGCTCTCAAGAGTGGCCCGCACCGGGTTAGCAAGCGGCCCCTGGGAGCAATTAGCCAGATAGATATGTGTTTTGAGCAGTGGACAGGCATCGCGCAACGCCTGCAATGATTCATCAAGCGATCGGGAGGGGGAATCCATGTGTTGCATATATACCTCATGTTTCGTCTCATTGGCACCAGCACTGCCAGGAGTACAGCAACATTATACAGGATTACAGGCGCAAACCGCTACTAATTATGGAGCTTCGACATAGATTTTTGGATGAGTATAGAGATGGGATGATAACAAACGGGGCCTGGAGGGAATGACTGCCTCCAGGCCCCAATTCTATGCTGGCGCGAGCAACTTAGTAGTTGCCTTCGAAGTTGCCGTCCTGCCGGGTATCCGGCCCACCGGGTCCGTCTGTATCTGGACCTTCTGCCTCAATGTTCTCGCTTTCGAGACCCACTGCTTCCATGAGTGTTACCTCCTTTCCTTAGTGATCTTGCGTAACTGGATTGTCTACGCACTTAGAGCATATGATACGCTCGTGAGATGGTTATGAAATTTATGATGAAAATGGCGAATTTGAAGGTAGCCCTGGTAATATTGCAGTTGTTCGCCGCGTCTCATCCACCGGCAATTGCGCCTGCACCAGCGCTGCGTAAGCTCCCCCACGCGCAAGCAGCGACATATGTTTGCCGACCTCAACCACGCGCCCACTCTCGACAACAGCGATGAGGTCTGCTGTACGAACGGTGGAAAGACGATGCGCAATCAACAGGATGGTATGGTGCCTGCGCAGCGTTTCGAGCGTGTCCCTCAAGCGTTCCTCTGCCAGCGCATCGAGGGCCGAGGTTGCCTCGTCCATGATGAGTAGTGGCGCTTCGCGCACCAGGGCGCGCGCGATGGCTACCCGCTGGCGCTGCCCACCTGAGAGACGGGTTCCGCGAGCGCCGATCTTCGTATCCAACCCCTCTGGCAATTTCATCTCGCCTATGCCGGCTTGCCGGGCAGCTCGTGTAATGATCTCTTCATCAGCGTCGAGGCGACCATAGACGATATTGTCTCGCACACTACCCATCAAGAGCGCAACATCCTGTGGAACTACCGCCAGCCAGTTGCGCAGCGTCCCGGTATCAAATTCACGCAGGTCATGACCAAAGAGCAGGATACGCCCGTTATCAGGATCGTAAAGCCGCTGCATTAGAGCCGCCGCTGTTGATTTGCCGGCACCGCTTGCTCCAACCAGCGCTACGATTGCTCCTGATGGCACGGTTAAAGAAAAGTCGCGCAATACCGGTTGTTCAGGCTTATAGGCAAATGAGACATGCTCAAATCTGAGCGCTGGAACATTGCTGACTTGCGCGGGTGACAGCGTAGACCAGGGTAGTGTCGCGGCGCGGGGTTCGTCCGCGCTCTCCGGCAAGTCGAGCGTTTCCGCGATGCGTTCCACTGCCGCGAAGCCTCCCTGCATCGTATTTCCCAGCCGGCTCAAGCCGAGCAGCGGCGTGTACAGTTGCCCCAGATAGGCAAGGAAGATCACCAGCCCGCCAATGGTCAGCGTACCCGTTGCCAGAGCTTGCGCGCCGAAGTAGACGACAAGCACGGTCCCTACTGTCGCTACCACGTCGCTTACCGGAACAAAGAGGCCGCGCAGCCATGCCACACGCAGTCGCGCCTTCCAGTGCTGGATGCCCCGTTCGAGCAGGCGCGCCGTTTCATACTCCATACGCATGAAGGTCTTGATCAATCCAATCGCGGAGAAACCTTCCTCCGCGGTGGAGGTCAAATCCGCCACGCGCTTGCGTACCTCGCGCGAGGCGGCGCGACTTTTCCGCGCGTACATGACCAGCGATGCGAAAAGGAATGGCAGTATTAGCAGCGAAACCAGCGCCAGGCCGGGGTCCAGGAAGAAGAGCATACCCGCGAAGACCAGTATCGTCAGCGCCTGCGTCAGACCATCGGTGAGACCGGAGACCAGCAGGTCTTCGACGGCTCCCACATCGCTCATCAGGCGGCTGATACTTTCGCCGATGCGGTGTTCTCCATGATAGCGCAAAGAAAGATGCAAGAAACGATCATACAGGTGTTGGCGCAGGTCAATCACCATCCGCCCTCCCACGAACGCGCCGTAATACTGATCCATAAAATTTGCCGCCCCTTTGACCAGCGCAATAAGAAGGTAAGCCCCGCAGATCATGAGAGCGAGCCTGCTGGTGGGTGATAGCGCAAGATTGTCTATAATCACCTTGAGCAAGTAAATCTTTGCCGCATTGAGAAGCGGGCGGATGAGGGTCGCCAGAAAGGTGACGAGCAAACGCCCGCGATAAGGTTTGAGTAACGAGAGAAAACGCCACCACAGGCGTATATCGGAAGAACCTTTTTTACCAGACATATGCTAACCATTCTGTACGTACCATATCATCGCTATCCCCGGAGAACTGGAATGCTCCGTCATAGAAAGCTGCGAAAGTGCTGTGCTACTACTGCGAGTACAGGAACAGCATAAAGCAGCAATATGAGGCCAACATGAAAAGAACGAGGCTGAAGGATTTTTCATCGTCATCTCATCGATGTCACTTATAGTTACCCACAGGGGTATTCTTTCCCCCGGCACTCTACCGGTGGTAACGCATGTCTACGGGCGAGAGTGTTTTGAATACCCCTCCCTACTGATGAGGGAGACGATTACGGCAAAAATAGGAGAAATATATCTATGCAACAGTATTCATGGTACCGGTACGCGGGAGTCGCCGGTAGCATCAGCATCATTGCGCTCTGGCTGGTTGGGTGCGGTACGCTGGTGACGCCGGCCCCATCGCTCCAGGCGACGGCATCGACGGCGGTTGTACACCCATATCCAACACCCTCCGGCACGCAAATGCTTTATAGTAACGCGCTTACCACCCCGGCGGCAGGTTGGGCAAGCGGCCCCGAATGTCGCTTTACCAGCAATGGACTGGTGGTGCGGCCCAATGGCGGTCAGGCCTACATCTGTCTCGCGCCTACCGCCGCGCTCGCGGATGTTTCTGTGGCGGTGACGGTACAGCAGACGAATGGACCGCTAACTCACGCTTACGGGATCGCTTTTCGTCACGCTGCCCCGAAGAACTACTACTTTTTTGGCATTGATGGGAAAGGGTGCTACACGCTCACAATTGTCGTCAACGATATTAGCCACACGGTTATCCCTTTCACCGCGAATGCCGCCATCCATAGTGGGGCCAATGCCGTCAATCGTTTACAGGTGATCGCCAGGGGCAACGTTATCACGTTCCTGGTGAATGGCTCGGCTGTCGGGCAGGCGACGCTTACAACCTACGCCAGTGGCACCATTGGCCTGCGCGGGATTAATAACGGCTCGGTCACTTTTCAGCAGTTGTCGATTGCGAAGGTATGAAGTTTCCTTTGTCGGGTTGTGTAGGTGTCGATGAAGCAAGGGGCAGCGTCATCACGAAGGTGGAACCCTGCCCCACCCGGCTCTGGACTTCGATCGAGCCGCCATGAGCCTCTACCACCCAGTGAGCAATCGACAGCCCCAATCCACTTCCACCGGCTGCGCGAGATCGCGCGGGATCAGCACGATAGAAGCGTTCAAAGATATAGGGAATATCTTCTTCAGCAATGCCGATGCCCGTGTCCTGCACGGTCAGCCAGGCGACAGCGCCGTGTAGCTCGACGCCCAGTGTGACTATGCCGCCTGAGTTGGTGTAAGTCAGCGCGTTATCCACCAGACCCATAAGCACCTGAATAAGCCGGGCTGTATCGCCTGAAACGGTGGCCGGCTCAAGTCTTTGAAGCTGTAGTTCAATTCCACGTTCCTTTGCCAGTGGCTCCATCGTGGCAGCGACATCGTAAGCAAGCAGGTCCAGCCGCACTGGTTCGCGGTCTAGTGGCATCTGTTCCTCGTCAGCCCGCGCCAGAACCAGCAGATCGTTGATGAGCAATCCCAACCGTTCAGACTCAGCGTTGATCTCGCGCAGAACTTCGCCATATTCATCAAGATTGAGTGGCCCTTCCAATGCAACATCGGTTATACTGCGAATAACGGTGACGGGCGTGCGCAGTTCGTGGGAGGCATCGGCGACAAAGCGCCGTTGTTGCGTAAATGCCTGCTCAAGTCGCCCGATCATCTCGTTGAGGGTCAGCGCAAGCTGGTGTACCTCGTCACTGGAACGGGGAACGGGAACGCGCCGGTGTAAGTCACCCGCTTTAATCTCGCGGGCGGTGCGCGTGAGATGGAGTATCGGGCGGAACGCCCGTTTCGCCAGCCAGTAGCTGCCAAAGGCTCCTGTCAGGAGGACAAAAGGAGTAATAATGAGCAGGGCAATGGTGATGCTCTGCAAGGTAGCGTTCAATTGTGCCAGCGACTCTCCAACCTGGAGTACGCCAAAGATGGAGCCGTTATTGGTGAGCGCGATACTATATATGCGCACGGCTTGCCCGTTGCTGGCGGTCACGGTGCCTTGCCACGAATCTCCGTGCAAGGGTTGCGTAAAACTCGTCGCTGGCAAAGAGAGCGCATGAAATGCAGGAGAGATATAGGCTGTGTTTCCATGCGCATCGAGCATACGCACCAGCGTACCGATATTCACATCAGTAGTTGCGCCGTGCTGCCCTGTGTCATTGGGGCCGCCGGGCGTATCCGTACCCTGCGTTCCAGGCGTTGAGGTGCTGTCAAGCCCAGGCAGTTCGCCGGTGACATCCTGAATAACGATCTTACCATTTTCGCTTGAAACGCCACTGGCGATTTGTTGCGCGCGCAGTTGCAACGCGGAATCTACGCTGGAAGCCAGAAACGCCTGTAGTATAGAGTACAAGATAAGGCAAAAAAGGAGGATCAGGCAGGCGAAGATGGCAGTGTACCAGAGTGTCAATTGGACACGAATCCCCGGCGAGCGAAGCTTGCGCGCGTACTTTCTCATGGCGCTGGCTCCTTGAGCTGGTATCCTGACCCGCGAATGGTATGAATTACATCAGGCTCATTGAATTCACAAAGTTTGCACCGCAAGTAGCGGATATAGACATCAATGACATTCGAGAGATGCTCGGCATCGCAGTCCCAGACATGCTCCGCGATCATCGACTGGCTGAGTACCTGGTGTGGATTGCGCATCAAATACTCCAGTAATGCATATTCTTTGCTATTCAACGGGATGATGCGCTCTCCCCGCCGGACTTCATGCGTACCCGTATCTAATATAACATCCATGAAACGTAATTCCACCGTCCTGCTCGCGCTTTCGCGTCGCAACAGGGCGCGGATGCGCGCCTCCAGTTCGCGGAACGCAAAGGGTTTTGTGAGGTAGTCATCAGCGCCCGTATCCAGTCCGGTTACGCGGTGGTCCACTTCGCCCAGCGCGGTCAGCAGGAGAATGGGCATGGTGCGCCTGTTATTGCGCAGTTGGCGACAGACCTCGAAGCCATTCAGACGGGGCAAAAGTATATCCAGCACGATGAGGTCATATGGCACGGTGCTGCCCATCAAAAGAGCATCTTCGCCATCCGCCACCACGTCAACGGCATAATGATGCTTTTCTAACCCCTTTTTCAGATGAGAACCCAAACGCGGATCGTCCTCTACAACTAGAATTCGCATATATTCACTCTCCTGTCTAGCCCGGTGTTTTACATGTTAGCATACTCAAGCAAAATGAGACCTGCATGAAAAACCAAATCTTTAGGAGAATCTATGATGTTCGCTAATTCACCAGTCCCCAGGGCCGGGCGCGTTTGCGGGCTTTCTGCGCTTCTTGATGATTGCCTATCGACTCGTAGACATCAGCTTTGAGCGTCCAGGCGCGAGCGTAGCTGCGGTCGAGTTCGGTTGCTTCATTAAGAGCATCGAGGGCGGAGCGGCTATGGCCGTAGTGGATGAGGGCTTCCGCTTTGTTGCACCAGGCGACGGCGCTGCGCGGGTTGACGATGAGGGCGCGGCTATAGGCATCGACGGCTCCAGGGTAATCACGGATGAACGAACGCGCGTTGCCCAGGCCGTTCCACGCCTGAAAGCTTTGCGGCTCATACACGAGCGCCTGGGTATACGAGGTGATGGCATCTTCGGGCATATTCATGTCGAGTTGCGCGTCGGCCTTACCATTCCAGGCGGCTACATAGGTTGGATCGAGCGTCAGGGCGCGTTCAAAATGTACCAATGCCTGCGAATACCTCTGGAGACGATTCAAGGCCAGCCCGGTACTGACCCAGACGACGGGATTGTCCGGCTCGATTTCGGTGGCTTTCTGGTAGGCTTCATAGGCTTTGCGGTAGTTGCCCTGGCTGTAGAGCGCGGTGCCTTTGCCATTCCAGGCGTGAAAATTGCGCCCATCCAGGCGCAGCGCTTCCTCGTAGGCTTGCAAGGCTTGCGCGTATTGCTGCTGCTTGAGCAGCGCGTCGCCCTCCTGGCATTTCTCGCGCGCGCCGGTCGTGTTGGGGCGCACCGCTTGCTGGCGAGCCGTCGAATCGCCTTTATCGCCCGGCACGGAAACAGCAGGCGTTGAGGGATTGGTCACGCGGCGCACGGCGGGCGAGTTGCGTCCGTCAAGCTGGCTGCCAGGCGGCGTTAGGCGCATCCCGCCGCTCGGACGCGAGGCGGCCTCGAACATGTGCAAGAACTCCAGCATATCGCTGAAACGGCCGTCCGGGCGCGGCGCAAGCGCGCGCTGCACAACGGCGTCGATGGCGGTGGGTAGCTCGTGATTCAGGCTGGATGGCGGCATGACTGGCCCACCGCCCATAGAATCGAAAGGATGATAGCCGGTAAGCATCTCGTAGAGTACTACCGCGCAGCCAAACTGGTCGCTGCGCGGATCAACGATGCCGCTGGTCTGTTCCGGGGCCATGTAGCCGACGGTGCCGCGCACGGTGATAGTTTTCCCGACCCGCGCCCCCGGCTCCAGCGAGCGCGCGATGCCGAAATCGGTGATAACCAGGCGATGATCTTCCTGGTGGATCAAAATATTTTCCGGCTTGATGTCGCGGTGGATCACCGGACGCGGGCGCGTATGGGCATAGTGCAGAGCGCTGGCAAGCTGGCGGAAGTTCATGATGGTCTCGCTGGCTGGCAAAGGGCCATTGGCTTTCGCCAGCCGCGTGCGCAATGAGCCTGCCGTGTAGAGGGGCATGACGAGGAAGACGCTGGGGCCGTCCTTGCCATAATCCAGGACGGGCGCGATGTTCGGATGGTCCAGCGTGGCCGAGATACGCGCTTCGCGCAGGAAGTGTTCCTGCTCGCTGGGAGTCGTCTTGCTGGGCAGCAGCACTTTGATAGCGATACGGCGCGAAAGGTTTTGATCGATGCCGCGAAAAACAGCCGCGTACCCGCCCTTGCTGATTAACGCCTCGACTACATAGCGTCCGGCCAGCGCGGTATACAGCAACGGCAATGCGCACGCGCGACAAAAGAGATCGCTGTCCCGATTATCATATCCACAATCAACTAGATCGGCGCAGCGTGGCATTCGTCCTCCTTCTTACCTGTTGGCCTGTTCTTCCAGTGAACGCGCCCAGTCCTGACATGCGATGGCCTCTTCTGTTCTGCCCAGCTTTTCAAGCACGATGGCTTTGTTGTGCCAGGCGTCGGGTTCTTCGGGAGCAAAGGATGTTGCCTGATCGAAAGCTATCAGCGCCTTCTCCAGATGTCCAAGTTTGAACAGACTGAGTCCCCGGTTATTCCAGGCAGCGATATAGTGCGGGTCCAGCGCGATGGCCTGGTCGAGAGCCGACAACGCCTCCTGGTCGCGCCCAAGCTCGTGTAAGAGGCTTCCTTTGTTATACCACGCGGAAATCAATCCATCATCAAAGTGCAAGGCCGAGTTGTAGGATTCCAGCGCATCCTCGTACATATGTATTGCTGCCAGTACGTTCCCTCGATTATACCATGTCCCGGCCATCGTTGGGTCGAGCGTCAGGGCATGGTCATAATCGGCCAGGGACTCGGCGAAACGTTGCAAATCGCGCAGGTCATTGGCCTTATCGAACCAGGCGACGGCGTTTTCAGGGCTAAGTTGCGTCGCATACTCGTGCAGAGCCAGCGCCTCGGCGGGCTTTTTTAAGCGGCGCAGGATATTGCCTTTGATGTCCCACATCATGGCGTTGCCCGGCTCAAGCTCAAGCGCGCGATCGATGGCGATCAACGCTTCCTCGTAGCGCCGCAAACTGTAGAGCGTATCGCTCATGGCCTGCCAGATGATGCCCTGCGCGGCGTCCAGCACCAGGGCGCGGTCGAAAGCCAGCAATGCCTCTTCCGGGCGGTTTTGCTCGACCAGCGTCATGCCGCGCCCGCTCCAGGCAAAGACATAGTTCGGGTCGAGGGCTAACGCCTGGTCGTAGCAGCGCATCTCTTCATCATAGCGGCGTAACTCGTGCAGCACACTGGCGCGCGAGTTCCATAAATCCGGGTCGCCGGGTTGCATATTGAGCGCATAATCATACGCTGGCAGCGCCTCTTCCGCGTATCCCAGTTGCAGCAGCGTCGCGCCCTTGCCGCTCCAGGCTTCGATGCTATTGTTGCCATCGGCTATGGCCGCCTCATAAGCGGCCAGCGCCTCTTCATAATTCCCCAGTTCGTAGGCGCGATCCCCTGCCGCCAGCCAATCGTACCCTTGCGCGGGTTCCTGTTTTTGCGCGTCGGCTCGTGTTGCATTCGTTCCGTTATGTGTTGCTAGAGGGAGGGCCGGGCTTAGTTCGGTCAGAACATCCCCATCGTTTTCATGCGCTACGAGCGTCGATGGTGGCGCGTAATCGTAAGATTCATGCTCGACACGCACCGTCATGCGGGGGCGCGCGAAATGTTTCTCGGTAACTTCCTCGTCCATATCCGTCTTGACCAGGAAAGCGAGCGGGCCGTCCTCGCCAAAATCGATGACGCGCACACTGCCTGGCTCGTGTACCTGTTTTGAAAGCATCATCGCCAGTTCCGCGTCCTGCAAGAAATCCTCGCGCTCTCTGGCGCTGACTTCATGCGGAAGCAGGGCGCGAATGGTCACAGGAATCTCCTGATGGAGATCGTTCGCCTGTAAAGTCACCGTGCTGCGATTCTTATTAAGCAGCAACTGTACTTCATACCGCCCTTGCAACAATGACCCCTGCACAGGAATGCCGCATTTGGCGCAAAAGCGCGATTTTTCTCGATTTTGATACCCGCAATCTATACTATCCAGACACATCACCATGTGGCCGTCCCCCCTTCCATATATGCACAATGGCAGGTCGATCCGTTCGCTCATAAGTTACCTCTACTTTAGCGAACCCTCCCTGCTTTGTCAATGTGGCAAAACCCATTTTCTGTTGAAAAAGAGATAAAAATCTATCGGGCAGGAGGTTTTTACTTGTCCATAGAAACAGAACGTGGCATAATGCTGCTATTCGGTAGAAATGCTGTAGCATCGGAAAGCGTTCTGTATTATAGTCGAAGTAAGGTTAATCATTGCCGACTGCGGCGAACGGCCCGCAAAACATCTTCTCTCTCTTCATATAGAATAAGAAAGTAGCTGCACTGAATGCATACAGACAGATTACAGCGAATTGGAAGCGGCGAGCAAGAGCAGGGGAACGTCATTCGTATCCTGCTGGTAGACGATCACGCGCTTGTGCGTGAGGGTACGCGGCGTCTTTTAGAAATGGAGAGTGATGTGGAGGTCGTGGCAGAGGCATCCAGCGGTGAAGAGGCTATCGAAATCGCCAGGAGTTTGCAACCCGACATCGCTGTGATGGATATTGCCATGCCGGGCATTGGTGGTATCGAAGCTACCCGTGCCATTAAAAAGTATTGTCCAGAGACGGCGGTTTTAGTCCTCTCGGCTTACGACGATGAACCGTACTTGCTGGCTTTGCTGGACGCGGGCGCGGCGGCATTTTTGCTCAAGAACGTACATGGACAGGAACTCATCTCGGCTATCCGCGCGGTGGCGCGCGGCGAATCGGTGCTACAGCCATCCATTGCCGAAAAAATGATGCGCAAGCTCTCAGCCCGTCCCGATGCAACGCCGCATTCGACGAATTTGCTCAGCGAACGTGAATTTGATGTCTTACGCCTGGCCGCGCGTGGCCTGCCGAACAAAGAAATTGCTGCTCGTATGAGTTTGAGTATCCGCACCGTGCATAGCCATCTCGCCAATATTTTCATGAAAATGCAGGTCGGGTCGCGTACAGAAGCAGTTTTACTGGCCCTGCGGCAGGGTATGATCTCTTTACAGGACACCTATGACACCTGATGTGGTACTCAAGCTCAAAACCTATCCATTCACAAAGCTCATTGTGGCTTTGCTATCGCTAATCGTTGCTCTCGGCTTGCTCGTCTGGTCGCTTGAGCATTACCAACCTCCGCCCACGATTTACGGCCCGCGCGCCATCTATGGTATTGTTGTACTCTCTGTGACACTCGCACTGCTAGGTCGCTACCTGTTACTCCGCATGATTAAGGAGGAATCGGGTGTAACCCATGTCCTCTATCGCCAGTTGCCATCATCCTGGCAGACACTTTTTCTCTTTGATATTACCGCGCCGATTTACCTTGCCGCCGGTGTGCTGGTGGGCGTCCCCGCCGCAGTATTGACCGCGCTCATTACCCAGACAGCCCTCCAACTATACACCTACATACGCCGTTTCGTGTCGCTGGCGGAAGCGTGTTATCGTATCGCCATTACTGCCATAGTGGTCTTTATCTCGGACAACATATTCACCTTGATTGCGGGTACTCAACAAAGTCAAGCCGCGAGCGGCTATAACCAGTTGAGCGAATCCCATGAACTGCTTGGCTGTATTCTCGCTGCATTCATTATGCTGCTCCTGTTAATACTGGCCTCATTACCCTCCCTGATAGCATCGCGTGGTAATCGAGCAAACACCTCTTCTCTGCCAGATAACTTGCAGTTGAATTCTACTTCTCGTTGGAAAGTCTTTATGACTTCACCCGCATTGCGCTTCCAGGCGTTGGTGTTGAGTGTCGGTCCCCTGTTGCCTGTCGTTGATATCTTCGATAACGTAGTGGCCGAGGTAGCGTGGCTGTTTTTTCTGGTTCCTCTCTTTGCGATTTATTACCTGGCGTTGGTGAGTACGCGCCTCGGTATTCGCACCGATACCTTACAGGAGACGCTAACGGACTTGAGTAGCGCGCGCCGTCGCCAGGACGAATTGCGCGACTATGCCACCCTGATTACGCGCGTGCAGGAGGAAGAGCGCCGCCGCCTGGCGCGCGAATTGCACGACGATACGGCTCAAGCGTTGATCGCGCTTGCCCTGGGCCTGGATGGCCTGGGACGGGCTATCGGCAAGCTCGATTTGCCTGAAAGGGATAGAGAATGGCTGGCGAGCCTGCAAAACCTGGCCGATCATACGCTGGAAGGGGTGCGCCGCGCTTGTCGTGATCTGCGCCCGTCGGTACTCGATGATCTGGGATTACGCGCGGCCCTGGAATGGTTAAGCGATAGTTCTTCCGCGCGTGGTGTTCCCTGCAATTTTACCTGTCGAGGAATTTCTACGCCAACGACTTCAGAGCAGGAAATTGCTATCTTTCGTATTGCCCAGGAAGCTTTATCGAATATCTGGCGGCACTCCAGGGCAAAGCAGGCAACAATTGAACTGGCATTTTTACCTGAACAGTTGCGCTTATCAATCCATGATGATGGCAGGGGATTTGCGTACCGCGATAATCTTGATGGCGAGCATGATTCACAAGGTGGTCTGGGGCTGGTGGGTATGCGCGAACGCGCGACGCTCATCGGCGCTACCTTGCGGATTACCTCCTCTCCCGGCAACGGGTGTCACATCGAACTGTCATTGCCGATTGCTGCTCTGCCTCATCCTGGGAAGCAATCAACTGCTTAATGAGCGCTAACGAGCAAAGTTAGGTAAAAGTGCTGATGTGTTTTTCGCTCGAATAGTGCATAGTGTAGTGGGCAGGGCGTCAAGCAGCCCGTTGAACGGACGATTTACCGGTGAGGATGATAAGTCAGCGCATACATGGAATGGAACCGGGACCCTACCATGCGTCTCATGAGCTGGCCTGGACAAGTATCATCTTCGCACATTAGAGCGAAGCATCTTTGTCTCTCCGTGCGGTGTTCTCTCTATAATTCGGTGACTTGTTCGGCTCCACTGGTTGTTTGACATCCTGCCCGAATATTTTCTTTGCTACCCCGGATCTCAGGGCAATTAGGTCGTCTGCCGATTGTTCACAGGTTAGTCCGAGGGTGACCGCAAGGGCGATTCCCCCTCAATTATCCGTATATTGGTCCGAGGGCGACCGCAAGAGCGATTCCCCTCAATTATCCGTATATTGGTGCGAGGGCGACCGCAAGAGCGATTCCCCTTAATTATCCGTATATTGGTGCGAGGGCGACCGCAAGGGTCCCCACCCCACGTCCACTCCTCCCCCGCCCCTACAATGACTGCGACGGGATGCTACATTTCCACTTCTCAGGTAAAAGGGCGCGATGTTATATAATGCAATGGTTCGCAAATCCAAACCAGAGAAACTACGATAGAGGATGAAGCCATGACTGTTCACAATGATGTATTTGGCGCGCGCGCGAAGTTGCAGGGCGTCGCGGGAAACGTTATTTACTACCG
>DASTKD010000678.1:0-15304 GCA_035716135.1 Ktedonobacteraceae bacterium | reverse complement strand
CGATGTAGTCGGGTCGAACAGGGGGTCGGTCCAGTAGGCAAAAGAGACGCCGAGGTTGCTCGTGCCATCTGGATTGAAGTAACGGAAACTATTGCTGATGGGTACCCCGTGTTGGTCTCCATATACACCTGTCAGCGAGGTCAGAATGTCGGTGGCGGTGTGAGCGATCAACGGGGTATGGTGATTGGTGAGCAGAGTACCATTACTTTCCATGAAATTCAACAGATTCGGCATTTGCTCGAGGTCAGATGGGACGTTGGGATTGTCGCGCGTGAAGTGGGTATTGTCGAACTGGATGTAAATAACGTGCTTGATGTTATGCTGCGCACCAAGAGTACAAGTACCAGTCGTTGCCGGGGCAGCCTGTGCGGCAAGTCCCTGTGTTGGCAACCCTACCACACTCAACATCATCATCATGATCGTTGGTATGGCAAGCATACGTGTGAAGCGGTTGCGCCAGAGTCCTTTCAATCGGTTCATAGTTCCTCCACTGTGAGTAACCTGCTAGCGTCTCGAAAGCATCGCACTAAGAGACAATCATCAACCTGCGGGGAAAAGGATAGATACCTGGCATCCGTTGAGAGATATATTCAGTCGCCCCACTGAAGTCATCTCCCGTTAAGCAGTATATCACACCCATCCCTCTAGATGGGTGCTTTTACCACTCATAGGAACACTAAAAATTAATTTCGCGCAAAAAGCGCCCCTATTAATGATGTGCTTTCCTCATCAATAGCTATATATCACATGGGAGTTAGAGGAATGTTAATACAACTTAAAGAGGTTGTAATCCACACGAAGACGTGAAGCGAGATGGCACGCAGCTTGCGACTGCGTGCCATCTCGCTTCACGTCTTCGTGTTTAGTTTAGTCAGCATCGCCGAAGATGGTGTAGTGCCAGCTCTTACGGTCGTCATTGGACAGTTCGACCATGACATGCTTGATCTGCGTGTATTCGTCGAACGAGTACATCGACATATCCTTGCCGAAGCCGCTCTCTTTGAAGCCGCCGTGCGGCATCTCCGAGGTGAGCGGCAGGTGATCGTTGATCCATACAGTGCCAAACTGCAACGCGCTGGCTGCGCGCATGGCCTTGAAGATGTCGCTGGTCCAGACGGAAGCGGCTAGCCCATAGACAACGTCGTTGGCTTTCTGTAACACTTCCTCTTCCGTGCTGAAGCGGCTAACCACGATCACAGGGCCAAAAACTTCGTTCTGCACGATGTCGGCATCATTGCGATCTTGCGCGATCACCGTTGGCTCGAAGAAGAAACCGTTCTCCAACCCGGCCACATGCGCGCGACGCCCGCCCGTGACGATATTCGCGCCCTCACGCAGGGCGCGCTCCACAAAACCCTCAACGGTGGCGCGTTGATTGGCGGAAATCAATGGACCCATATCGGTGCTTTCGCTGGTCGGATTGCCGACACGCACCTGTTTGACCTTATTGAGGAAGGATTGCATGAACTGGTCATAGATGCTGTCCTGCACGTAAATGCGCGTAGCAGCCGTGCAGTCCTGGCCGCAGTTGACATAGCCACCCACGACCGCGCCATTAGCGGCAGCCTCGATGTTGGCATCTGCATAGACGATAAAAGGCGCTTTGCCTCCCAGCTCGAGATGCACGTGTTTAAGCGTTTCGGCGGCGGCTCGCATGACATGCTTGCCGCTCTCGGTACTGCCCGTAATGGAAACCATGTTGACCTGCCTGTGGCTCGACAATGCCTGCGCCACGCCGGGGCCGCTGGTCAAGACATTGAGTACGCCAGCAGGGATACCCGCTTCCAGGGCGATTTCGCCCAGTTTGAGCGTGGTTAAAGGCGTTTCAACCGAGGGCTTGAGGACAACGGTGTTGCCAGCCGCCAGAGCCGGGCCGATCTTCCAGGCCGCCATCATGAACGGGTAGTTCCAGGGGGCCAGCGAAGCCACGACGCCCAGAGGTTCGCGGCGAATGATGCTGGTATGCCCGCCGGTATACTCACCTGCTGCCGCACCTGCCAGGTGGCGAGCCGCGCCCGCGAAGAAATGGAAGTTGTCGATGGCGAATGGGATGTCACTATCCCGCGCCAGTTTGATGGGCTTGCCGGTGTCCTGCGACTCCAGTTCAGCCAGTTCAGAAGCATGGGCTTCGAGAGCCTGGGTGAAAGTTTCCAGCATCGCGGCGCGTGTGCCATGTCCCAGCTTCGACCAGCGGCCATCATCAAAAGCCGCGCGCGCTGCCGCGACCGCGCGCTCAACATCTCCTACCGAGCTTACAGGCACCTCGGCAATGGGCGAACCAGAAGCCGGGCCAATATCCTCAACCTTCTTGCCCGAACTACTATCGACGAGTTCGCCGTTAATTAAAAGTTTGTACTCGGCCACCTCAGTAGCTCCTTTCGGATGTGCGAAATAGTGGGCGTACTCGATGCGCCCCTGCCAACGAAAAACGCACTCATTTGGATGTAAGTATACGATATTCGCAGCAATTCGACAAATTCATTACGAATTTGAGAAGTACTCGCTGGTAATCTAACGTTATTTTATCACATGCATTGCCAGGGTGGAGGTACATCCGTCCCTTCACCTGTCATTCTGAGCGCAGCGAAGAATCTCCCCTTAACCTCACGAGGGATTCTTCGCTGCGCTCAGAATGACAGGTGACATATACGTTTACGACACGGCTATCGTTCGTGTTTCGGTAACGTGCATGTCATATTTCGCCAGTTCGCGGAAGAATGGCTCGACAGGGACACAGAGTTCCGGGCCAAGCGTGCCGCGCCGTGTAATCTCGCCATTCGCCAGCATATGCCCGGCGATAGCCAGAGGGACGCCAGTATCGAGCGCGCCCGCGCCCACGTTCCAGCGACGATAGGGCAGCACAACCACCTGGTTCGTAATCTCAACCTGCTGACCGCCTGCCGTGCCGCTCGTTACGACGCGCAGCACATCGCAATCCTGTGGTTCAACATCCTCGACGGGAGCCATCTCGAGCAACTTTGCCAGCGTTTCGCGCGGCGAAACCCTGACGCCGCGTACCGCGATTGGCTCGTCGCTGCCAAAACCCAGGTCCACCAGGAACTTGAGCTTCGTCATAAAGTCGGTTGGGAAAGCGATCTTGAATGAGACATAGCGGATACCCTTATCCTGAAACGAGACAGGAAAGGTGGCGCATTCAGAATGCAGCGAATAGATAGCGGTGGCGCGGCCAACCGGCAAAGGGAAGATCATCTCTTCCTGGCCGCTCAGAGGCTGCTGCGGGTACCACTCGCCATCCTTGAAGACCTGCGGCTGTTTCGTGAACTCGTCAAGGATGGTGCGAATGGAGTAGGGCGCGACCAGAGGAGCCGTCGAAGGCGTGGAGTCGCTGCACCCCAGTTCCACCTTCATGCTATCCACACGGTCGAGCTTATCGGCAGCCGCGCGCGCCAGCACATTAGTGATGCCAGGTGTGCCGCCCATGCCCATAATGGCTGCAATACCTGCCGCCTTCACCTCTGCATCCAATGACATGAGCTTGCGCGTCATGTGGAAAAGGCCGCCCAGGTCGGCATAATGCACTCTTTCCGCGATACACGCGCGGAGAAGAGAAACATTGAAGCGATAATCTACCGCGCTCAATACGGCATCCGCGCCGCGAATCAACGCGCGCAATCGCTCTTCGTCAGTAACATCGATCTGGCGCGCCTGTACCCTGTTGCTTTTGAGCGAGGCAGCCAGTTCTTGCGCGCGCGCCTCGTTATAATCGGCGACCGTCACCAGGTCGATGTCATCATATTCGCTCAGCGCACGCACCGTGACGCGCCCCATGGCTCCCGCGCCGCCAGGCACTACAATATGCATAGAGAGATACCCCCTTGTACCAATCGTTAGGCGACGGCAGCGCTAGAATCATCGTTGGCAACAAGATTTAACGCACCCGGCGCGGGAGCAGACGGCAGGCCATTGGCCCCATCCCATTCATCCGGCACATCTGGCGTCGAAAGCGAGCCGCGCAACTCGCGCAGCGTATCTTCCAGGCGATTGAGGATGGTATCGATCTCTTCGCGCGTAATCACCACCGGCGGCTCGACACGCACGACGCGCGAGTTATTGAGCGTACCGGAAATGAGTACACCGCGTTTGAACAGGCCAGAAGCGACCGCGTAGCCAACATCATCATTAACAAAATGCTGACCAATCAGCAAACCCTTACCGGTAATGTTGGTATAGACATCTCTGTGCCGCGAAGCAATGTCTTTCAACTGCGCGATAAAGTATTCACCCTTTTCAGCCGCCTGCTGAGGAATGTTCTCCTCGAGTGTGACGTTAATAGCCGCGATGGCGGCAGCGCAGGCTAGTGGATTGCCACCAGTGGTAGAAGTGTGGATGAACGGGTTGCTATTCATGACGCTCCAGATTTTGGGCGTGGACATGAACGCGCCGATGGGCATGACGCCGCCGCCCAGGGCTTTGGCTGTGGCGATGATGTCAGGCGCGACATCCCAGTGTCCTACTCCCCACAACTTGCCTGTGCGACCCATACCCGTTTGCACTTCGTCGGCTATCAGCAATACCTCGTATTCATCGCAAATCTGGCGCAGGCGCGGCCAGAAGTCGTCCGGTGGCACGATTGCGCCCGCCTCGCCTTGAATTGGTTCCATAATGACGGCGGCGATGTCGTTGCCCACTTCGCGCGCGATACGTAGCTGCTGCTCTACCGCATCGGCGTCGCCGAAAGGCACATGGAATACGTTGTTTTGCGGCGTCATAGCGGGACGGCGGAAGATGGCCTTCCCTGTCAGCGAGAGTGAGCCGGCGGTTTTGCCGTGGAAGCCGCGTACCGAGGCGATAAAGCCGCTCTTGCGCGTATAAAGCTTGGCAAGTTTCATGGCACCCTCGACGGCTTCGGTACCACTGCTCACAAAGAAGCTGTACTGAATGTCGCCCGGCGTAATTTCGGCCAGCAAGTGCGCCAGCATACCACGCAGTGGATCAAGCAATTCCTGCGTTGGCAACGGGCTTTTCTGTAGTTGTGCCTGTACGGCCCCCACGACCTTCGGGTGCGCCCAGCCGAGATTGAAAAGGCCAAACCCACCCAGGCAGTCGATATATTCGCGGCCCAGCACATCCCTGAAGGTTGCGCCGTGTCCCGTCCATTCGACTGATGCGAAGTCTCCTGCTTCCGCGACCGACTTGCGATACTCGATAAAGCCACTATTATAATACCTGGCGAAGTTGTTGACCGTCGTATCGATCAGCCATTCCGCCTCACTCTTGCCCAGCACTTGTTTCTGGACAACATCGAGATACCGCTGCGAATCGTTGAGGGCCTGTCGTAAGCCATCGGTACTCATAAAAATCCTTTCTGGTTATGCGGCTTCTATAAAAAGCATCCCACCCCAACCCGCCTACCGGTTGCGCTCCGTTTCTCTCTACTACACGGAATATGCTGCTCTTGTGGGTATGCAATCACCTATCCCTGGGGATAAACGCTGTAAAACACAAATCAAAGGACGCTTGCTATTACGTAAAGCGTACCTGATCTAAAGAAAATTGAATAAGCAGTAGCCTGCAACAATCAAAGCGAGCGAGAAGTGGAAAAGCAAATGGCAATAGCACTTCACCCTGGCACAGACCAGGTATTCAAGGGGCGAGAAAGGTCAGGGGTAACAGGTGGACAGGTGAAAGCCGCGAAATACATAGTATTTCGGAATGTAACGGCCTCGTTTTTTACCAGGTATGTCAGTAACTTTCACGAAAAACACCAAGATTCTGCGCTCTGGGTACGAATTGTGTTTTCTTATGTAAACAGTATAGCCTATGATGGGGGTAGAAAGCAAGTGGAGTTAGCCAGCCAGCTTGCCTGTTTGCTTCATACTGGCGTTGTAAACAAATGCTGCCTCAATTTGTTCTCTCGTAAGGTGCGGATAAGAGCGGAGAATTTGCTCGATGGTTCTTCCTGCGGCATATTCATCCACGAGCAATTCAACGGTGATACGTGTTCCCTTAACAATCGGCTTTCCACCGGCTATACCAGGATTTGTAGTAATCAAGGGATGATCCATATATGTGTTCCTTCCCACTCGATTCGGAAAAACTTCTCTCTTACAAACGTACACTCGTTATAATGTTTTGTCAATGTTATTAGAGAAAGAGGTAACTCCGATTGCGTTATCTATCTAAAGTGGCCGAATACGTACATCATCTGAGTCCAGCACAGTGAACGCTCCAGATAAGGTGTTACCTGCTACTCTGATAACGTTAGAGACCCGATTCGCCTGCTCCAGATGCGTCATTGCATTTGGAAGTCGAACTAACAAAACTCCTGTAGTCGGTAAATCATCAACAAAAATGAGCTTGCCAAAATCAGTATCTTTTGTGATTAGTACCTCTTTACGCCGATAAGCAATAGCCAGAACAACGCTATCTACGACTCCTGCGTGATGATCACGAATATTGTAAAGGAAATGCCCATCGACGTAAAGCTGATCAATGATTTCGCTGCTAATATTCTCATCAATTACGAAGCGGATGTGTTTGACTCCTCTAAACTATACAAAACAATAAAAAGGCTGAGGGTCGAATTAGAGACCACAGCCTTGCTTTCAAGGTGTTTACCAGTACTCGTCAATACGCCCGCGCGAACCTCGACTCCAGGTAGCGCGCCAATATAGCGAGCGGGTAGCAGATGCAGAAGAACATGACTGCTCCGAAGACGTAAAAGAAGAGTTGCAGGTTGGAGTCGGATGCGTTGGCGGTGGCCGCCGCCGTGACTAACTGCTGTATTTCGAGGACGCCGCCAACGACAGAGAGCAGCGCAGTATCCTGTACCAGCGTAATAAAATAGTTGGCAAAGGGGGGAATAGTGATGCGAAACGCCTGGGGCAACACTATTTTGCGCATGATCTGGCGCGAGTTCAGGCCCAGGCTCAAGGCCGCTTCGGTCTGACCAATCGGTATTGACTCGATACCGGTGCGGAAGACTTCGGTTAAGTACGCGCCGTAGTTGAAGCTAAGCGCGATGATGCCATAGAAAGCAGCATCAAAGACGTTAGGAGGAGGCAAAATACTATTATTTTGCAGCAAGGTCATGAAATTATACGCGATGGTGTAGGGATCAAAGCCAATGCCCCCAAGCGCGGATCGAATACCAAAGCCCCAGAGCAATAGTTGCACCAGGATTGGTGTACCACGGATGACCTCAACATAGATCGCGGCAATGAAACGAAACGGCGTGAAGCGCGAAAGACGACCAAGCGCGCCGATAAAGCCAAAGATTGTCGCCAGGATCATACTAGAGATCGTGAGGAAAATGGTTAAGCCTGCTCCTCCCAGAAATACGGGGAAATAGAGGCTGACAAAATCACGATAGTGATAGAAGTAGAATGCTAAGCCCACCAGTGCGGCTACAACAGCCGCGTAAAAGACGTAATCTAAAAGGGATAGCCAACTGCGTGGTTTGCGTTCTATATTTGACTTGACAAACGTTTGTTGCATACTCGCTTCCTCCCAGGCTACAACGCCGCGCGTAATTTGCGCTCATACCAGCGGGCAAAGTACGAAGTGGGCAGGCTAAGCGCGAGGTACAGTATCATCACGATTAAAAAAAGGAGTACAATATCGCTGCCCAGGCGGCTACGCGCGGTCTCGAGCGCGGAAGTGAGTTCAAATCCGGCGATTACGCTCACCACAGCAGAATCTTTCAACATATAAATCAGGTCATTGACGAAAGGCGGGATCATCAGTGGAATGGCCTGGGGGAACACAATGCGAAAGAAGTTCTGTCGCGCATCCAGGCCCAATGAGTAAGCGGCTTCGGTTTGACCGCGTTCGACCGAATAGAAACCAGCGCGGAAGACTTCCGCTTCATAAGCTGAATAGTTGATTGCCAGCGCCGCAATACCCGCCGTCCAACCATTGACATAGACAGCCAGGTTAAGTCCTCCCAGGTAGCCACTGAGGTTGAACAGAATGGTACTCAGACCATAATAGATGAGAAATATCTGGGCGATGAAAGGTGTGGCACGGATAACTTCGATATAAATACGTGCCGGCCCGCGCAGCCAGGTATAACGCGAACCACTCATGAGCGCCAGGATAACGCCGAGCAGCAAGGCCAGCGGAAATGAAACAGCGCAATAAATGATGGTGTTTAATGTTCCCTGCAAAAAACCTGGCAGTACTTGCGGGAGAATGCTAAAATCCATACCCTCACCCTTTCTCAATACCTCGCGGTGATGACTGTGCGAATTCGGCTGAATCGACGCGATAATGAGGCCGATATGCAAGCGATTTACCGTATGCCTGCATATCGGCCTCCCTGTATTAGGAACCGGTCATGACTCCGATATCCTTCTGGTTGTCATTCCAGAGGGACCACTTCTTGTAGATTTTGTAGAGCGTTCCATTGGCCTTGAGAATCGCAAAGGTCTGATTGATCTCAGGCAAAAGCGTGGTCGCCCTGGAACTGCCCTTATTGAAGCCTACGAAATAATCATCTTCATCAATGGTGTTGCCTAGCAGCTTCAACTGGGGAATAGGCGTAGCGCCTGGGCCGACCCCCAGCACGTAGTAGGCAGCAATCGGGTAGTCCAGGAAGAAGGCGTCGAGCTTATGCTGTACCAGGTCGCTGTACGCGATGTTGCCCGCGTAAGAACGAACGGTGATCTTCCTGGGCGGGTTGGTAGCATTATAATTGTTCATGATGGTTTCGGCTTTGTAGCCAGAACCAGTGCCAACGGTATATCCCCCCAACACCGATACGTCGGTTGGGTTCACGCCATTGAAACGGGTATCATCTGCGCGGATGATAATCTGCTGACCATAACGATAGTAGGGGTCAGAAAATAGCTCGGTCTTCTGGCGGTCGGCAGTTTTTTCCCAGCCGTTCATCACCATATCGACCTGGTTGCCTGCCAACGCCTGCTCCAGATTGCCATAGCAGACCTCGATCTGCGTTTGATTTATATGCATCAGGTCAGCCATTGCCTGGGCGATCTCAACCTCGAAGCCGATGATATGCTTGGGGTTGGCGGGATCTTGAAATACGTATGGCGCGCCGGAGACGTAGTCTGCGCCCCATTGCAGAGTACCCGGCGTCATGAGTCCATTACTGGTGACGGTTGTCGCGCCCGCTGTTGGGGTAGAGCCGCCGCCCGTAGATACATTGCCACCACATGCCGCGAGCAATGACTCGATACTACCACCGACGACGACCAGCCCACCGAGCTGACCGGCGCGTTTCACAAAGGTTCGTCTGCCAATGTCTTCGATCATAAATTATCATGACCTTTCCGTGAATGATCCTGGCAATTTCGGGTTGAGCCTACCTCAGAGCATGGTAGAAAGCACACGTTCCAGGAATAGCCGTGTGCGCTCGTGTTTGGGCTGCTTGAACAGCTCAATGGGATCGCCCTGTTCCACAATCACGCCGTCTGAGATGAAGACGACGCGATCAGAGACATCTCGCGCAAACTGCATTTCATGCGTCACTACTACCATCGTACTTCCTTCGTAGGCCAGGTCCTTCATGACCTTGAGTACCTCACCTACCAGTTCGGGATCAAGCGCCGAGGTCGGTTCGTCGAAAAGTAAGGCGCGCGGCTGCATCGCCAGGGCGCGCGCGATAGCCACGCGCTGTTTCTGACCACCCGATAATTTATTGGGGTACACATCGCGCTTTTCAGCGAGGCCAACTTTCGCCAGCAACTTCTCGGCCTGCGCTACCGCCTGGTCTTTGGGCGTTTTGCGCACACGTAGAGGAGCTTCTATAATGTTCTGTAGCACGGTCATATGGGGGAACAGGTTGAAATTCTGGAAGACCATACCCAGCTCACTGCGAATAGGGCTGAGCTGCTTTACCGAGAGGGTGGGATCAAGTAGATGCCCGTGTATGTAAATCTGGCCGCTGGTGTATTTCTCCAGGCCGTTAAAACAGCGCAGCAGCGTACTCTTACCCGAACCGCTGGGGCCGATTAAAGCGACCACCTCTCTTTTGCGCACTTCAAAATCGACATCCTTGAGGACATGTTTATCGCCAAAATACTTGTTGACCTTGATTGCACTAATGATGACTTCATCTTCAATACCGTTGTTTTGTGACAGGGTTCCAGAGTTGGTGAGCGGGACGAGTCCGTCATTTGAGAATGACTGTTCGGAGTTCATGCGTTACTCCTTTGCTTTACTGCGAGCGTAGTGACACCTGGCAGCTAGAAGCACTTCCAAAAATAGTTGCGGATGCAGATAAGGATATTGGGATACAGTATAGTCATCAGTTATGAGCCTGTCAAGCTTCCTACCGACCATTCAGTATTATTCAGGTCATCTAAAGATCAGGAAGCCCTGTCATCCTTCGCTGCGCTCAGGATAACAGTCCCAATGGTGGTTATGAAACTTCATTAGATGTTATACTGTCAAAAGCGCATCAACGCCAATCAATCTAAATATAGGTGAACAATGCCATTCTTTTCAACAACGCATACCACAATGTACTACGATATTTTTACTCCAGATTTCACCACGCAGGAAAATCATACTCCTCAATCCAGCCTGTTGCTCATTCATGGCTTTGGCGGCACGCCCGCTAGCGATTTTGCCGGGCAGTTGCCACTGTTTCGCCAGCGATATCGCATAATCGCGCCGCACCTGCACGGCTATGGGCGTTCCACTCATCGCCAGTCATATGATCTGACGTTTTACCAGGACGACGCGGCAGACCTGGCGGCGTTGCTGGACATACTGAGCATCGAACAAACGCTGGTAGTAGGCTTCAGCGATGGCGGCATTGTCGGCTTATTGCTGGCCGCTCGCTACCCTGAGCGTGTAACCGCGCTGGCCGTGATGGGCGCGCAACCAACCATCAACATGCAAAACACGACCGCCATTCGCCACTGGCTGCTCGAAAAGCCACTGCCGGAGGATTGGCAGGCGGAACTGGCAACGCTGCACGGCGAACCCTACTGGCGCTCGCTGCCCTCGATGTACGTTGAGGGCCAGGATGCGCTGGTCACGGCAGGCGGTGTTATCATCAGCGATGACGAACTGGCAAACATCACCTGTCCCACCCTCATCATGCATGGCAAGCGCGACCGCATCGTTCCCGCCGCCTATGCCTCCATCCTGCACGAAAAGATTGCTGGCTCAGAAATGATCTTGTTCGATGCAGGTCACGCGGCCCACCTGCGCTGCGAACAGGAATACACCGCGACGGTGACGGATTTCTTGCACCGACATGAATAAGCCTGGCAACCGCAAGGAATATGCTTCATACGACGATGTAGCAGCCCTGAACGCTGTTCAATTTAGCCTTGCTATTTGTCAAGCGATGTGGTATCATAAATGAGCATTCCCCATACTAGCAAAATGGGGAGAGCAGCCACCTGGGGATGTCGGGTTTCGACAGACGAACAGGTTGATGAATTGCAGGTCGAGGTGTCGGTATGCGTTCTCGTAAAACAACCGACAAACAACAAATGCCAAACCGGCATACAACTACGCTCTCGCTGCCTAATAACCAGTGATGCGTCGTCCCCCCGGCTTTTTTCTGTGGGGTCGGGATGGGGCGTCGAAAACACGGGATGCTATGGTGAGTACCGCCTTCTAACCGCCATTCAAGACCAGAGGGCCAGCGTTGACGAATCCTGTCGATGGGAGTCCGAGACGTATAAGAAAAATCATCGACTAAACTTGTAGTACATTCATCGATGGGTTTGTTTGGACAGGGGGTTCGACTCCCCCTCATCTCCACCACTAAGACCGCCTGGGAACTGGCTTCTCAGGCGGCTTTGTTTCAGACGGAATGAACGCTCTGGGAAAAAGATATGATAAAATCTCAACAGATGACAATCCAGTTTATTTGTAATGCTCACAACGCCAGAAGGCTTGACCCAAAGAAAAGAAATCATGTGCTTGCCCAGTTACAGGGTGAAGGACATAAGCGTGTCGAGTCATTTCTCTTTGAGCAGATTTTTGCTCGCACTGCTGTCCAGAGTCTGGGTCAGACAAATGTTTCTTCTGGCTGGTCTTTTCAATGCGACGAAAAAAATATCCCTCATTACTGGTTCAAGTTAAATAGCCCTGCTAATCAGTGGAATACCTGTGACGATCAGGTGACAGGTTTTCTTTCAAATACCGGCTGCATAATTTTCTCTATCAATTATGATTATGAAGAACATAAGTTTTATGCCACTCAATTTTCTGACGGTATATGGCAGCCACAACAACTCCTTACTGACGTGTTCAAACAGTTGACCGGGAAGAAATCCCAGGTACGGAACATCCGAAATATCCTGCCTGAAGCACAAAAGAAGGCTATAGATAAGATCAACGCATCTTTTTCTGACGCAGAACTCTATCAACTTTCTCTCAGTCGCCTGTTGACAAACTGTTACCTGGTCCCATGGTTTGACAGACAACCAATGGATATAGATGTCTGCTGCATGGTAAATAACCAGATACACTTTCTCGAGTTCAAACGAAAATATCCTACCCGCTCAGGAACATTTGGTATTGATAAATATCCTCATGTATCATTTGCTGGCTGGCTGGAAAATGCAGGTAAAACACTCTCCCTCATAATTCTGGTTGACCCGTTATGGAATAAGGATGAATCTCCACTCCATCTTCTTGATGAAGTATCCGTCACGGCTTCGGATGCGGTCTGGATTGGAGTTCCGCTTCATGCATCTGCTCTTAGCGGTAAAACGTTTAGCACCTCAGGTCAAGATTCGGGCATGAATCCCGGTAATCGGTATCAACCAGAAATAAGGATGGAATCCTTCCGAATACTGGGTCAGAGTATGGACATAGCACCCGAGAGCTTGAGTACTTTCCTTACTAACCCTGCCAGTCTTCCTCCAGTAACTACACACACACTTACGAGTATCAGAGATGCTGCCCGCGACAAGTACTACAGACAAAAGCGCTAATTTGCTACAGGGCAATTATTCTGTTTGAGGGCCAGTGGAACCACTCAGGTGCCCGAATGCCGCGTAACCAGCCAACGTATGTAATTCTGTCGAACGATTATAGCCGTCCGCACCGCACTCGGCTATATGATCCCCCAGGTAGTTCGATGTGTGTTTACACTCGCAGGATGTGTATTTCAAACTGCCGCCTGCGAGTGTTACTTTACTTCTCGCTCATCCGCTCAAATATGCCGCCGTACCTCGCCGTGTATTCTTATCCCGCTCTTACAACGTATTACAAAAGAGGTTTCCAGATTCTCAACTTCGCGGCTTTATGACTGGCGATACCAAATTATCGCCGAACGAGTACAAGTAAGAGAATCCTCTTAGATGAGAAAGGAGTCACACATGGATACACAGGAACAGGATTTTTCGGATATAGTCGGCGTCTTCAGGGAACGCTCTAATGCGGATCAAGCGGTAGACGAACTCAAGCAGGCCGGCTTTGATGGAGATCAGATAGAGTTGACCGAGTATGAATTACAGGGCGCGGTTGAGGCAGCCAGTCCTTCTTTGCAGGCATCCAATAAGCGTATCATCGTTCATGTGAAGGCCGAGGGGAGAGAACAGGAGGCCGTTGGCCTTCTAGTTCAACATGGCGCGAATAACGCCGATATTCCTGCTGGCACGAAACTCGTTCACGGGGTGCTTACCGGCTCGAATGCGGAAACGGCTGACCTCGTGCCGGGGCAGGCGAATGAAGATACTTCTTCCAACGACTTGTTTGGAGAAGTAAAAACGCCCGGCCATCCCGACGATATCAACATCATGGATAGATCAGACTCCCCACACGGCTAAACAAGCAAGGGCGACCGTGAAAGGTCGCCCTCTTTTGATTTACTACCATTGTCCAGGATGGCTATTATTGCCATCTGGAGCAGGCCACTGCTCCTGGGATGGAGGCTGTGCGCGCCCCCATCCCTGTTGTTGCGGCGGAACAGGCTGGCCCCATCCCTGCGACGGGAATGGTTGCTGCGGCTGTTGAGGTTGCGGTGGAATCGGTTGTCCCTGGCCCCACGCTTGTTGCGGTGGGGCAATTGGTTGACCATTCCATGCCTGTTGTGGCGGCAACTGTTGTGGAGACTGCCCCCATCCATTCTGCTGGAGAGGACCGCTTCCTTGCAGGTATTGGGGCGGTTGCTGCAAGGGCTGTGATGGTGGCTGCTGTCCCCAGCCCTGCTGAGATGGCTGGCCCCAACCATGCTGCATTAAAGGTTGCTGCGAGGCTACCGGGGCAGATGGCGCTGCGGCAAGCGCGGCACGCGCCTTGCGGTCGTTGCGGATATGCCGCCAGATGTAGAGTGCAACCAGCGCCACGACGAGTACAATGATAACGATGTCCAGGTCATGGAAGATGGGGGCCAGCTTTGTCAGGTTGCCACCAATCAAGGTTCCGACATACGCCAGAAGCAGGCACCAGGGGAAGGAGCCGAGAAAGCTATACACGATGAATTTGCCAAACGGCATTTTGGCAATGCCTGCGGGTAGTGAAATGTATGTGCGCACAACGGGCAACAGGCGCGAAAAGAAAGCGGTTGCGCTTCCATACTTCTTGAAAAATGCATCGGCTTTATCCGCATCGTGCTGGGAGATCAGCACATAGCGACCATACTTGAGCATGAGCGGTCGCCCGCCCGCGTAGCCAATGCCATACGCGACAGTCGAGCCAATTACACACCCCAGTGAGCCAACCAGGGCAATCAGAACTAAACCCGGTAGCAGACCGATTCCGCTTAAAATCTTCCCTGTCGCCAGCATCACGCCGGCGAGCGGCATAACAATTTCGCTTGGGAGAGGTATACAACAACTTTCAATTGCCATAGCCAGCAATATACCGGCCAGGCCAGCATGTACATATAAACTGGTTACAAAATTTGTAATAGTCGTGGTAATATCAGCCAGATACACTAAAAGCCTCCTTAAAACATCTACGCTTTGCTCACCTATAGTAGCATATTCAGCGCGAAGGGGCTAGTGTCTATAGGACTGATGTTTATTGTTCTTCATCGAAGGATAGATAGCGAGAGGCGCGGCGCGTGATCGGTTTATCGATCTGCTGCGACAATTCCTCACGCAGGGGGTCATCCTCGTAGAGATAGGGCGCGCGGCGCACCACTGGATTGCGCAAATTCAAGTTCCCGGTTGTGGTTTCGTCTCCACTGTATTGCCCGTCCACCTGCCGGTTGCGTGTAATCTGGCCTGTCTCAGGCTCTGAGCGTATCTGCCCGGTAGTTGGATAGAGGGAGCGGTCGCGTATCGAGTCCGTTTGCATCTCACGGGGACGCCCATTACCACCGTTGGAAGGTCTCCTTCTTCCGCCCTCCTCCTGTAGACGTGAGCGATTGAACTGAATGGACTGCGGGGGAAGGTGCCGCGTT
>DASTKD010000677.1:0-3874 GCA_035716135.1 Ktedonobacteraceae bacterium | reverse complement strand
AGCATAAACGCGGATGGATGCATCAAGAGCCATACCAGTAGCGCAAGCAAAAACTGAACCAGAGAGCTAATCGCTCCTAAGAATAGCTCCAGAAATGCTTGCAGCAGTACGGGACTGATTACAAAAGTCAGGGCGATGGTTGTGATAACGCCCAGCATAAAAAAGAACAGATACAGGAGACCCCTACGAGGACGACGTGGTTCTTGGTAGCCCGGCAGTTTATCGCGGTAGTAACGCGATTCTTCGTATATATCACGCATGTCTTTGCCCCTTCGGGTTTGTGGCCCTGAGCATACCTCCGGTTAGTTACCGGTTCCGTAATAAACAAGTCAGCTTTACGAACCAGACATCAGGTATTTTATGGAAAAATTACCTGAAGTCAGCTATCCTACCTATGTTAATAGACTATCCTTCGAGCTGAAAACGAAAAATCTGAAGACACTAATCCTTTTTACTCCTTCATCAGAAGTTTTCCATCACTTACTTGTACCTATTATAATATATAAATTGACCATAATCAATGCAATCTGTCATGTATCATGTGAAAATCCGGTGAATTCTGCCAGATTATCTAGACGATACGTAAGGATTCTTCAACATATGAAGGTTTTACACTGAAAAACGTCCCTGAATGTCATATAACATGACATTCAGGGACGTTTGAGATGCTATGAGAACGGGGCATCAATCATGATGCTCTTTGTCAACCGACGAGGAAGGGAGGCGGGACCTCGCCTCCTGATGAACATTAACAACCAACATCGGGAATGTCATCCTGAGCGCAGCGAAGGATCTCTCCCGCCGCACGCAGATCCTTCGCTGCGCTCAGGATGACAGAGGCAAGCGCAGGATGACGCCTTCCATCTCGCTACTTATTTCACCCGTGAAAGCCCCTGCGAGCTTCGCTACTCAGGAGAGCAGGTTGGCGATGGCGGTCAACTGGTCGGCGCTGAGTGGGCCGACAATCTGGATGCCGACGCCTTTCTCTGTCCAGGAAATGGAGGGGGCGCTACCTGCGGTGGAGATGGTGCCTGTTGTTCCTCTCAGGCTGATATGTTGGCCGGCGACGGGCAGATTTGCCAGCGGCTTGCCCTCGGAAATGGTAAACTTGATGTTTGGCCCGGTCTGGTAATTGAGGGTGTATATCTGGTTGCCGGGCGCGCCCAGAGCGTCCACCGATAACAACTGGTAGGCAGTCTTAGAAGTCGGAATGCTCAACAGGTGATACCCGGCCTGCTGCTGCGCCTGGGCCAACGTGATGCCCCCGGCAGCCGAGCTATCGGTAGGGAATGGCACCACTTTTACACCCGGCGGCGGCGTGAAGGTGAAAAGGGTCTGATCGACCTGTTGATTCAGATCAAGTGTAATAAAATCGAGCGTGATCTGCCCAATTCCCTGCACACGCACGGTGACACGTAAAGGCAGGTTGGTAGTTTTATCGAGGAAAACATCGCCGGCGTAATTCAAATTACTCGTAGCAGAACCGCTTGTTTGGGCTTGCGGTGTGATAGCGATGTCGTAGGCCGCGTGTCCGTTGACAGAAGCGGAAGAAGAAACCAGGTTGCCATTACTTTGCGTAAAGAACGAACGAACCAGGTTGAAGGTAAGCTGGCTCTGATCTGCCGCCGCTTCACCAGAAGTGAGGGTAGGCGTACCTGTGCTGCCTGTGCTGAGTTGCGCATTATACACTACTTTTTGTTGCGGGTTGTACTGCCAGATTTGTTTGCCGTCGCTCACGATAATAGAGCCATTGCTGAATTGCGCGATGGAGGACTGCAAAACGACGGTGCGGCTTTTGTTGGGGATCAGGTTCCATATTTCGCTTTTGAGCGTACCATTGACGGCCTGCCCAACAATGGTAATGTCTACGACAGAGTGCAGCGTGCGCGCCCCATTGAGTGTTTGCCCGGCTTGCGATAGCAACTGCGTTCCACGATCTGATACGGGCGCGGGCGAATTGGTGGGTACAGGCGTCACGGGCGGCGAATTGGTGGATGTGCCGCTATCGCAGGCCGCCAGAGTGAGCAAGAGCAACAATAACGCGCAGGGCAATACTAATTTCAGACGATGTATCGACATGGATTATTCCTCCTATAAATATCAAGATAACTTATTGCTTCCCACAGGGGATTCTGTCTCTTTCTTATGTTTGCCTATATTACCATACTTTTTACGAAGAGTCTCTTGTTTTGTGCTTCTGGCCCCATTACGTTTTCAAGCTGTTACCAATCCTTACAGGGGTTATAACTGCATCATAATGAACGGTCTCCAGTCGAACATAACAAAGTCCTATTTTTACATAAAATAGCGACCCTAAACGTCCATTTAAGAAAACACCATGCTATAATAGTGATACTTGAGAGAGCGAAGGGGCATAAGAGTTGCCCGAAATAAGATAGTGTTATACGAGGGGGCGCAGATGGCGAAAAAAATCCTGGTCATGGACGATGACCCAACCATTGCTGATTTGTTGCGCGAGGCGCTGGCTGACGAGGGCTACGAGACCTTTATGATGACGCAGAGCCTGCGTTTCTATGACGCGGTGCGCGAACATAAGCCGGACCTGATCTTGCTCGACTTGATGATGCAATACCTGGACGGGCGCGACGAACTCCGCTTGATGGAGATGGGCGAACATAAGATTCCGGTGATCGTAGTCACGGCCTTTCTGGACGCGAAAAACGAGGAGGAGTGGTTTCGCCAGGCAGGTGTGAAGCATATCATCTACAAACCCTTTGACCTTGACAAGTTGCTGGACCTGGTGAGGGCCACCATTGGCGGGCCAGAGGAGAAAAAAGCATGAGCGATAGCGCGGGACCTCCTGCCGGGAAAGGTCGCGTGGCGCTGGATGCGATGGGAGGCGATAACGCCCCCGGCGAGATCGTGGCAGGCGCGGTACTGGCGGCGCGTGAATATGACATGGGCGTCATACTGGTAGGCCGCGAGGATGCCATTCGCGCGGAACTGGCGAAGCACGATACACAGGGTCTCGATCTGCCCATCGTCCATACCGACGACGTGATTGCTATGGACGAACACGACCCGGCAGCGGCGGCACGCGAGAAACGCAACGCCTCCATGTTGCTCGCCCTGCAACAGGTGCGCGATGGCACGGCGATGGGCGCGGTCTCGGCTGGCAATAGCGGGGCCATGATGGCGGCAGCGACAATCGTTTTGCGCCGCGTCAAAGGAGTTAAACGCGCCGCGCTGGGAGGCGTCCTGCCAACGAAAAGTGGCGTGTGCCTGGTGATCGATATGGGCGCGAACACGGACTGCAAGCCCGAACATTTACAGCAGTTCGCTCTAATGGGTTCGATCTACATGGAGAATATTTTCAACATTCGCGCGCCTCGTATCGGCCTGCTCGCAAATGGCGAGGAAGAGGGCAAGGGCAACTTGCAGGTGCAGGAAACGCACCAGTTGCTGAAAGCCAGCGCTGCCACCCTGGGCATCAACTTCACCGGCAACGTGGAGGGGCGCGATATTCCAGCAGGCGGCGCGGACGTGGTAGTCTGCGATGGATTTGTGGGCAACGTGGTGTTGAAGCTTAGCGAAGGTCTGGCCGAATCGTTGATTGGAATGCTGCGGACGCAGATGACCAGCAATTTGCCGAGTAAGCTGGCCGCATCGGTACTGCGCCCCGGCCTGCGCAAGGTCTTCGGACGGCTCGACTACGCCGAATACGGCGGCGTGCCACTGCTGGGCATCAACGGCTCCGCCATTATCTCGCACGGTCGCTCCAACGCCAAAGCCATCAAGAACGCCCTGCGCGTCGCCCGCCAGACAGCCGAAAGCGACGTAGCCGGAACGATCGCCAGGGGGCTGGCAAAACTGGGAACGGAAGCGAGCGCGGAAACCCTCATGAATACTACCG
>DASTKD010000676.1:0-3652 GCA_035716135.1 Ktedonobacteraceae bacterium | reverse complement strand
GAGAACAGCCGCAATTTCGGCAAAGCGCAGCCCATTTCGATACCGTAATCGAACGAGCTCTCGTTGTAGTGAGGTGAGATGTGCGATAGATTGGTAGAGACGCTCATAGTTTTCCTGCTGCTCTGTGTATTGTTCGGGGGTCAATGAGGTATCTTCCATCTCTAACGCTTGCTTTATCGGTGACAGGTGCAGCAGCGCAATATGGCGGTAGCGGTCGATCACTTTATTGCGCGCAACTCGTCGCAACCATGCCAGTTGCCGCCCGGCTGGTAGATGCAAGAGCGACTCGTCTTGAAGTGCAGCGAGAAAGACTTCCAGCAGCAGGTCTTCGGCATCCTGCTTATTCGACACCTGTTGACACAAATACTCAAAGATGGTGACAGCAAAACGGTCATAGAGCGCCTCGTCTACCGCATTCTGATCGTTCTCCGCATTCAACCTTTGCATACGCTTTCCTTCTTAGAAAACCATTTTCATATAGAAAGTCGTATGGATGAGAGGATTGTGACAGGTGTCGCTTATCCCTTGTGTCACAATGGTATAATAACGTCTGAACACCGTACCTTTCAGCGAAACATTTTGTCAGGTACTTACCTTTTTTATACTACAAGGCTCTGGTCAGGAGATTACATTATCATGCTCGATACCTCGCGCGTCAATAGTTCGATGGAGGCAGCGGACGCCCTGAGTGCGGAGACGCAGGCAAAATATGAACGATTGCAGGCCATTCTACGCGAAATGGAGTCCGTGCTAGTAGCCTATTCGGGTGGGGTGGATAGCGCGTTGTTGTTGAAAGTGGCGCACGATGTGCTTGGCGAACGGGCCATGGGTGCGATTGCCGCGTCGCCTGCCTATGCTGATGAAGAGACGCAAGCGGCCATCGATGTTGCCGCACAGATGGGTATTCCACTGCTTACGCTGGAAACGCACGAGCTTGAGGATGAGCGTTACGTCGCCAATGACTTCAATCGTTGCTATTTCTGCAAAAACGAGCTTTTTTCGCAGCTTGAGCCACTGGTAGAAAAGCACAACTTGCGTTATATTGCGTATGGTATCAATAAGGACGACGATGGCGATTTTCGTCCCGGCCAGCGAGCGGCGCGCGAATTTGGCGTGCGCGGTCCCCTGAAAGAGGCGGGTATGGGCAAGCAAGAGATTCGCGCCGTCGCAAAATTGCTGGACGTGCCGGTGTGGGATAAACCGGCTATGGCCTGTTTCTCGTCGCGCATTCCCTATGGCAGCAAGGTTGACGTAGCTTCGCTGCGTATGATCTATAAAGCAGAGAAACTGCTGCGCGACCTGGGTTTTCACCAGTTGCGCGTGCGTCACCACGACAAAATCGCGCGCATCGAAGTGGAACGGTCGGAACTGCCGCGCCTCATCGATGAGGAAATCAGCCAGCAGGTGACGAGTGGCCTGCGCGAAATCGGCTATTTGTATGTGACCGTCGATCTCCAGGGGTATCGCACGGGCAGCATGAACGAGAGCTTCTTCAAAAAGAAGCGCAAGCAATCATAACAGGATAGTAATTGATTATCAGGAGTTGGGATCATCTATGAGCAAACAAAGCGCTAACCGGCGCAGCAAACAACGCCAGGGCAATAACAAACCTGCCAATAACACGGTATCCTCGCGCCCTCTAGCGTCCGCCAAAGCAGATCAAACGGCGTCGAAGGCCAATGGAACGACAGCCACAAAGCCAGTCGCGGCAAAGGCTAACGGAGCTACGGCCACGAAGTCCGCGCCAATATCTACGAAGTCCGGCTCTACAGGAACGCCTAAGCCAGCACAGCCGGGCGCGAATGCCGGTACGCTCAAGCGAGCGCAGCAGCGCAGGCAACAAAAGACGCAAAGCCGTGTTGAGCAGCAACGCGAAGACACGAGAAGCAGGCTTGCCACCATCTTAACCATTGCCGTCGTTGTCGTATTAGCCGGCTCCCTTATCACATACCTCGTAATACGCAACAACGCCGGAACGGATAATCTGGCCCAGGCGCAACAAATAGTTGATCCCAATTATGGCCCCATTGACGGCGTTTATTGCGACGCAAATGAGCAGTTAGCCTATCATATTCACGCCCATCTGACTATCTATATGAATGGTCAGCAAGTACCTCTGGTAGCAAACACAGGTATCGCTCCGGTTGGGGTTACTTCCAACGCAAACGTGACGTGCCTTTACTGGCTGCACACGCATGATGCTACCGGCGTGATCCATATCGAGTCGCCTACCACCAAAATCTATACGTTGAATCAGTTTTTTGACGTTTGGGAAAGGTTCTCGTCATCTTCCAGTGCTTTTCCTACAGAGCTTTCATCGTCAACAGGCTGGGTAATCTATGTGAATGGCAAGCAGGTCAACACCGATTTCAATCATCTCCAATTGCAAGCGCACGCTTTGATTACGCTTGCCTATAACAGCCCTGGCATCAAGCCGGATACAACCTATGCCTGGCAGGGGCTATAACAAAGGAACAGAGCCTATGCCGGAACGCACCATTTACTTTGACCATGCCGCCACTACCGCGCTTGACGCGCGTGTGCTGGATGCTATGATCCCGTACTTCACGAGCGAGTATGGCAACGCGAGTAGCATCTACACGCTGGGCCGTCATGCTATGCAGGCCATCGACAGCGCGCGCGAACAGGTGGCGGAAATCATCGGCTGCCGTCCAACCGAGGTGACGTTCAACGGCTGCGGCTCTGAAAGCGATAACCTGGCAATAAAGGGACTGGCCTTTGCTTCTCAGAAGAAGGGCAATCACCTGATTACCTCATCCATCGAACATCATGCCGTGCTGCATACCTGTCAGTACCTGGAGCGCTTCGGCTTCAAAACCACCTATCTCGCGGTGGACAGCTATGGGCGCGTCGACCCCGACGAGGTTGGCCGCGCCATCACCGATCAAACCATACTCGTCTCGGTCATGTTTGCCAACAACGAGGTAGGCACCATCGAGCCGGTCGCGGAGATCGGGCGCATCTGTCGCGCCCGCAAAGTGCCGTTCCATATCGACGCGGTACAGGCTGGCGGCGCGCTGCCCATCGATGTCGCGGCGTTGAATGCTGATCTGCTCTCGCTCTCAGCGCATAAATTCTACGGGCCAAAGGGCGTTGGCATCCTCTACAATCGCCAGGGCGTGCGCCTGCTGCCCCAGTTGCAGGGCGGCTCGCAGGAACGTGGCAAGCGCGCCGGTACCGAAAACGTGGCGGGCATCGTCGGCGCAGCCACCGCGCTGCGCCTGGCCTACGAAGAACTGCCACAGGTCACGCCACGCATCCAGAAGCTGCGCGACCGCCTGATCGAAAACATACTGACTATACCCGGTAGCCATCTGACCGGCCACCCCACCGAACGCCTGCCCAACAACGCCAGCTTCGTCTTTGAAGGAGTCGAGGGCGAGTCCATCCTGCTCAATCTCGACCTGCTGGGCTTCGCCGCCTCGACCGGCTCCGCCTGCACCTCTGGCTCTGTCGATCCCTCGCACGTCCTGCTCGCTATGCAGATACCCGTCGAACTCGCGCACGGCAGCCTGCGCCTCACCCTGGGCAAAGACAACACCGGCGCGGATGTAGACGCCCTGCTCAAAGTCCTGCCGGGCATTATCGAGAAACTTAGAACGTTGCGCTAACACAAAGCCAGGACGGGGCG
>DASTKD010000675.1:0-6939 GCA_035716135.1 Ktedonobacteraceae bacterium | reverse complement strand
GTAGCTTCGCAAAAGGCCCCGCCCCTGCGGATAATTGAAGATGCGCAGGGGCGGGACCGTGAGATGAAACAACAGCGATCAGACCTCAATTTTGTTGTTCTTCAACGTATATTAAAGTTGAAATAACATTCATCATTTTTTCTAAAAAACTTATGAAAAGTGAGTAAAGGAGCTTTTAATGATGAACCTGGAACCCAATTTTGATGTGAAGAATCCACGCCAGTATCCCGTCTTTGACAAGATGCCAACTCCAAAGGGTAATCTCTCAACCGGGCAGCGCATTGTGCAATGTTTCAACTCGAAAGTCCTTTTTTGGGCTGCTGTGGCAATCTTTGCCACCCTGGCACTTTTCGAAAACCCTCTTCTTTCCTCTGCTAATAGCCACATTGTGGGAAACAGGTTGCTCTTTGTTGCCGGATTGATGTTGGGAATATGCGAAGGGGTATTCCTGCAAAAACGAAGCACGGCTACCCTGGTTCCTCTATGGTTGCGTATAGGATCGTCGATAGTAGCTCTGGTTGCTCTCTTTATCGTTTTTTACTTTCTGGGCAATAACAGTTTTATCCTCAGTGTGTGCGAGGGAGTAGTTGCTGGCGGCGGCGTGTGGTACGCCATCTCCGCATATCGTAGCAACTGGGCCAGTTACACATGATAGGGCTACATGAGTCATCCTCAGCTAACGTTAATAAGCAAAAATCCTGACCAGTTCTGTCAGGATTTTTTGTTTATACTTTACATATCCGTCAAGTATAGAGAAGACATGAAAGAAAACACCGCAACGGCAAAGGCTGCAACGGACAAAAAGCAGCAGGAAAAAGACAGGAAGGAAGAGCAGTTCAAGATCAGGCACATCTTCGCGGCCTTTGCCAGCCTGCCCCGCGTGCTGCGGCTGGTGTGGGCTACGGATAAGCGCCTGACGTTCGGTATGGCGCTCATCAGCGTCTTGCGCGGCTTCACGCCTGCCATCAGCGTGTTTATTACGAAGCAACTTATCGACAGTGTAGTACACGCCATCTTTACTCACGTCACCACGCTGGTGTGGATCTTCGTCGCGGCGCAACTGGCGGTCAACCTGCTGAACAGCCTGATGACTACTCTCAGTAATATCGTGCAGCAGTTGTTGCAGGAGAAGGTTGCCAACCATGTGCAGCTTGTCATTCTCGAAAAGGCTAATACGCTCGACCTGGCTTTTTTCGAGGACGCGGAATTTTATGATAAGCTGCGCCGCGCTTCGGACGAGGCCAACTATAAGCCGGTGCAGATGATCTCGCAGACCTTCGACCTTGTGCGCAGCATGATTACGCTGCTCTCGATGATTCTTTTGCTGGTACAGTTGGCGTGGTGGCTGGCGGTGGTGGTGCTGGTTCTGCCGGTTCCCTCGTTCATCGCCAATTCGCGCTATGGCTGGATTGGCTATTACCGGATGCGGCGCGAGTCTCCTGAGCGACGCAAGATGATGTATTACAACCAGGTTATGACCTATGACCACTATAACAAAGAGATCAAGCTCTTCAACCTGGGCCACTACTTCATCAAGCGTTTCACGCACCTGGCGGAGGAGTTCTTTGAAGAGACCAAAAATATCCTGGTGCGGCGCTACCTGACCAACTTTGTCTGGACAAGTCTTTCGCTGGTAGCCAACGCTGGCATTTACATTTACGTGGCCCTGCAAACGGTAGCCGGGCGTATCACACTCGGTGGCCTGACCCTCTACACACAAACGGCGTTGCAGGTCGGTACCAGTTTTCAGAGTGTGCTCGACGGCATCTCCAACACCTACGAAAACAACCTGTTCGTCAATACGCTCTTCGAGTTCCTGGAATACGAGCCGGTGATTACGTCGCCGCCTGAGCCACAACCCATCGTAAAAGAAGACGCGACTCGAGGATTGGAGATGGAGTTCCGCAATGTGAGCTTCACTTATCCGGGCAAAGATTCGGAGACGCAGGCGGCGCTGAAAAACGTCAGCTTTACCATTCACGCCGGTGAAACTATCGCGCTGGTTGGTCGCAACGGCGCGGGCAAAACGACGCTGGTCAAGCTGCTGACGCGCCTGTACGACCCCGACGAGGGCGAAATCCTGGTGAATGGGCGCAACATTCGAGAGTACGATATTATGAAGTTGCGCCAGGAGATTGGCGTCATTTTCCAGGACTTTGTCTCCTATTACCTGACGGCGCGCGAGAACGTCGGCATCGGCAGCATCGATGATGTGGAGAACATGTCTCTCATCGAGAGCGCCGCCGCCAAAAGTGGCGCGAGGCAGGTCATTGAAGAACTGGCGGATGGCTATGAAACTCAACTGGGTCGCTGGTGGAAGGATGGTACGCAGTTGAGCGGCGGCCAGTGGCAGAAGATCGCCCTGGCGCGCGCCTTCATGCGCAAGGCGCGTATCCTGATCCTGGACGAGCCGACCAGTTCACTCGATGCCAGGGCGGAATACGAAGTCTTTGCGAAGTTCCGCGACCTCACTGCTGGCAAAACCGCCATCTTCATCAGTCACCGGTTCAGCACCGTGCGCCTGGCCGACCGCATCTTCGTCTTCGAAAACGGCAAAGTGATTGAAAGTGGCTCGCACGCTGAACTGATGCTGCGAGATGGTCACTACGCCGAATTGTTCAATCTCCAGGCTGAGGCGTATCGCTAAGCACTGGGAACGTGGCGGGGGGCCAGGGCGACCGCGAGATTGTCGAGGATGACCTTGTTGCCAATCACATCAAGTCGGAACTTGGTGGGTCGCCCTGGCCTTTGTTGTAACCTCTCCTCGTATGTATGAACGGGGTATTTTTCTAACTATCTACTGAAAAATTATCGATTCTCATGCTCAGGAGGAACAACATGAAAAGACCTTCTATTTTGCTGCTCTCCTCAACCCTGCTGGTTGGCGTGCTGGCAGTAGTTCTGGCGATCATGCCCTCCCTGGCGGCGTTCGCTTCGGGCGGCGGCTCGCCGTTTATCGGGCAATTCAAGCATATAAGCACAGTTGCCTCAACTGTACCCGCCAACGGGGATGTCAATCCCTATGGCATCGTGGTAGCCCCTACCACTACTGGCACCCTGACGCGGGGCAATGTTCTGGTAAGCAACTTTAACGCGGTCTCGAATCTTCAGGGAACCGGCACAACCGTTATGCAGATAACGCCCGGCGGCTCGGTGAGCGTCTTTGCTCAACTGACTGCCGGCAAGCTGAATGGCGCTTGCCCCGGTGGAGTCGGCCTGACAACTGCGCTGGTGGCGCTGCGCCGGGGCTGGGTCATTGTAGGAAGCCTGCCCACGACGGACGGCACATCAGCAACCGCAAAAGCTGGCTGCTTGATCGTGCTGGATAACAACGGCAATCCCGTCGAAACCTTCTCCGGCTCGCCCATCAACGGCCCCTGGGATATGACCGCTTTTGACCAGGGCGGCAATGCTTCCCTCTTCGTCACCAACGTCCTCAACGGCACAGTTGCGGCTGGCGGGCAGGTCGTCAACCGGCAAACGGTTGTGCGCCTCGATCTGGAAGTTCCCTGGCCTGGACAGGGCAAGCCAGAAGTCGAAGCAACAACGGTAATCGGCTCCGGCTTCTCCGGGCGCACCGATCCTGCCGCGCTGGTGATTGGCCCGACCGGCGTGGGGCTGCACAACGGCACGCTTTACGTGAACGACAGCCTCAACAACCGCATCGCGGCCATCCCACAGGCGATCACACGCACCACTTCCGCCCTTACCGGCAAAGATGTCACCTCCAACGGTTTCCTCAACGACCCGCTTGGACTGACCATTGCCCCCAACGGCGACATCCTGACCGTGAACGGCAACAACGGCAAAATTGTTGAGACCACCCCTGCTGGCGCTCAGGTAGCCAAAAAGGTGTTGGACAATACGGTGGTACCCGGCTCGCAAAACGGCGCAGGCTGTCTTTTCGGCCTGACGATTGTGCCAGGCGGCGCGGGCGTCTACTTCGTGGACGACTGCACCAATACCCTGAATATCCTCAACTAGTTCGCTTCTCAAAAGAAGTGCAGGAGATATACCCCCGCTCCTGCATTCTTTTGTTCGTAAGTCATTGAGAAAGAAGTCTATTCTGATGAGTTTTGCTGAACGCAGAGGATAATGGTGAGCAACAGGTATCTCGGAACTGTAGGGACAGTGGGTGGGGTTGAGTGGATGAAGGGGCCTTGTGCCTGTCCTCGTCACATCATGATTCCGTTGAAGTTCTATGATTGCCTGCCTGAGTATAGGCCCAGGCATATCTAGGAAATCCTGGCGCATCTCACCTGTACAAGATATGCTTTTCCTGGTCAATGAAGCCTTCATAAAAGCTCACCAATTTATGGAGATTGGCGATAAGTTAATAGTAACATTTTATGTTGAGCGTTCCTGAGATATGGGATGAACGGGCATTTTATTTTCTCTCAATCCCCAGCCCACTCTCCACACCACTCACATCATACATCCCTCCCCTTTGCTCATATCCGCCCATAAACGGATCACCGGCGAGCAGCATGGGCGTGTCCAGGTCGATGTAGCGGAAGCCGCCCAGGCCGGCGACGAAGTGCGCGGCGGCGCTGGTTGCCAGGCGCGACTCCATCATCGCGCCGATCATCAGTTGGGTGTGGGTGGCGCGGCAGACGGCGGCGATGTCCAGGGCTTCGACGAAGCCGCATTTCATCAATTTGATGTTGACGACGTTGCAGGCTCCCATGTGGATCAGGTGGGCGACGTTGGCGGCGCTGTAGGCGCTTTCGTCGGCGGCGATGGGAATGCTGGTGTGCTGTGTGACGTAGCGCAGGCCCTCGTAGTCTTCCTTATGCACCGGCTGCTCCATCATCAGGGGGCGAATGTCGTGGTCGTCAAGGGCTTCGAGACAGAGCAGGGCTTCGCCTGCGGTGTAGCCCTGGTTGGCGTCGAGCGTCAGGCCGAGACCGGGCGCTCCCTCGCGGATGGCTTCGACACGCGCCACGTCTTCGCGGAGATCGCCGCCAACTTTTACTTTGAGGCAGGTAATACCGCGCGCGGCCGCCGCTTTTGCCAGCTCGTAGCCATGTTCGGGCGCGACCATCGGAATGCTGTAATCGGTTTCGATGGCGCTGCCCGCGCCGCCAAAGAAGGTGTAGAGGGGCATACCATAGGAGCGGGTCAGGGCATCGAGCAGCGCCATCTCCATACCCGCGAGAGCCGTACCCTGGCTGAAATAGACGCTGCGCAGCAGTTTGGAGAGGATGCGCCATTGCGCCGCGTCCTTGCCTTCCAGCAGCGCCGCGCACCCACGCGCCGCCGCCAGCGCCGTCTCTTGCGTCTCGCCGGTACTGGGCGAAAAGGGGGCGCATTCGCCATAGCCAACGCTGCCATCTTCAAGTGTGAGGGTTATCAGGACGTTGTTTGCGGCGTCAACGCTGCCGGTGGCGATGGTGAACGGCTCCAACAGGGGGATGTTTAAGGGTTCGACGGTGATGGAACGAATGGTGGTGCGCGGCATGGTGTTTTCTCCTACAGGCTGGTGCGGTTGCGCTGCTGGTCGGCGTGGCGTTCGTTTGCCAGTTCGATTACGCGGTCCAGCAATTCTTTGTAAGGCAGGCCGCTGGCCTGCCAGAGTTTGGGATACATGCTGATGGCGGTAAAGCCGGGCATGGTGTTGACCTCGTTGATATAGACCTGGTTCGTCTCGCGCTCCAGGAAGAAATCGACGCGCGCCAGCCCGCTCAGGTCGAGCGATTGGAAGGCCAGCGCGGCCTGGCGGCGCACCTCTTCGGCGAGGACCTGTGGAATCTCGGCGGGAATGACGATCTGCGATTGATTGTCGATGTACTTGGCGCGGTAATCATAAAATTCATTACTGGAGATGACTTCGCCGACTACCGAGACGATTGGTTCGTCGTTGCCCAGCACGGCGCATTCCAGTTCGCGGCAATTGATGCCCTTCTCGATGATGATCTTGCGATCGTATCCCGCCGCCTCGTCGATGAAATGCAGCAGTTCGGCGCGGTCATGGGCCTTATTGACACCGACGCTCGATCCCAGGTTGACGGGCTTGACGAAGTTTGGATAGCCCAGGCGCTGCTCGATGGCGTCCAGAATGGGTTCGGGCGCGCGTTCCCAGGCGCTGCGGCGATAGACCAGGAAGTCGCCGACGGGCAGGCCGACCCTCTGGAAGATCATCTTCATCTTCTCCTTGTCCATGCCCAGCGCGGAACCCAGCACGCCGCAGCCCACGTAAGGCACATTCGCCATTTCGAGCAGACCTTGCAATGCGCCGTCTTCGCCGTAGGTGCCATGCAGCACCGGAAAAATAACGTCCAACGCGCCCTCGTTGCCCAGTTCCTCGCCCTGCTCCACCGGAATGAGGCGGCGCAGGCGCGGGTCGCCCGTCAGCGTAACCGCTCTTGATGGCTCTGTCTCTTCATTATGCTCTTCATGCTTACCGCGTTCGGCTGCCAGCAACTGCTGCGGTTTCGTGCCGAGCAGCCACGAGCCTTCTCTGGTAATGCCGATGGGAACGGCTTCATATTTATCGCTATCCAGGTTCGCCATCACCGAGGTGGCCGATGCCAGCGAAACTTCGTGTTCGCCCGAACGCCCGCCATAAACGATGCCAACGCGGATTTTTCTTTTTGCCATAATTCATCCCCTTAAAGCGTTGCTAACATAGTCTCGATTTGCAGACCGCGCGAGCCTTTGAGCAAGACCAGGTCTTCGCTGTGAACTTGCTGTTTGAGCAATGCGGCGGCGGCACGTTTGGCCGCTTCCAGTTGCTCCGGGCGCTCAAGATCGGCTTTGAAATAGAAGGTATGCGCCGCAGGCATACCGGCTTGAATCGCGCCCTCGATAAAATAACGCGCCTCGTTGCCGATGGCGAGCAGGTAATCGATCTTATCCGCTACAAATGCGCCGCTTGCCATGTGTTCGGCGCGCGAATATTCGCCCAGTTCGAGAATATCCCCCAGCACGGCCCAGCGT
>DASTKD010000674.1:0-6671 GCA_035716135.1 Ktedonobacteraceae bacterium | reverse complement strand
TTTTATATGAAGATCGCTCCCGCCAGCGTGGGCAAAGCTCTGGCTGTCATTGGCACGCTTGCGCCATCCGCGTTTGTGTTCAACCTGGCAAACATCGGCGACTTCATCGGCCAGTACCTCAACTACATGTTGCTGACGCTGAGTACCATTGCTGGCCTGTCGCTGCTGGCGGGTGTCATCATCATTGCGAACGCGGTGGCGCTGGCGATGCTGGACCGGCGGCGCGAACTGGGCATTCTCAAATCGGTCGGCTACACTAGCGGCACCGTGTTGAGCGAAGTGTTGATCGAAAACGCTGTTATCGGTGGACTGGGCGCGACATTAGCCATGTTGCTTGTGACTCTGGTAATGAGTTTGCTGAGTCGCTTCGTCTTCCACACCAATTTCGGCGTCAATGGCCTGTTCGTGCTTGTACTGATCGCGGGAGCCGCGCTGCTCGCCATGATTACGGCGGCCCTGGTCGCCTACGGTTCGGTGCGCGTGCGCCCCCTCGAAGTATTGCGCTACGAATAGTATACCAGAGAAAAATTTCAGCCAGACCACATGCGGTCTGGCTGAAATTTTTCTCTGGTATTATTTTCTATCTCCAAATCCGCCTGCTTCGCGCGTTTACCCTGCGGGAACAGATGGTTCCCACCTATCCCGTAATGCTCAATGCTGCCTTATCCTGATATTATGGAGCGGGTTTTTATGAGTTATTGCTGTGTTGGACATCACTTGAATAATGACGATACGCTCTATTGCGCTGTTTGCGGCAGCCTGATAGAGGGCATGATGGTCGGTGACTATCGCCTGCTTGCGTATGTTGGCAAAGGGAGCGCCGCCGATGTATACCTGGCTGAGCAGCCAGCGCTGCATAAACGCAAGGTCGTCATTAAAATATTGCACCGCTCGTGGAGTGAGGCGCGTGTGAGCAATTTTCAGCGCGAGGCAGCCGCCCTGGCTTTATTGTCACATCCCTATATCGTGCCGATTTTTGCCTATGGCGTTCTCTCTAAACAGGGAGAACATATCCAGAAGCGCGGGGGCGAGGAAGCGCGGCCTTATCTGGTTTTGCCTTACGCGGAGCAGGGGTCGCTGGCTGAAATCATAGCCCGCCGGGGCAAACGTCCCTGGTCGCTGACGCGCGTCGTCACCATCGTAAAAGAGATGGCAGAGGCGCTGGACTATGCCCATGCGCGCGGCATCTTGCACCGTGATGTTAAGCCCGCCAATATCCTGCAAATGGGTTCTCACGCCGTGCTTTCAGATTTCGGCGTATCTGCCCTGATTGACGCTGACATCTCGCATCTAAGTTCGCCCTGGGCCGGCTCTCCCGGCTACATGGCACCCGAAGTCTGGCAACTGCGCCCCGGCCGCTATTCGGACCAGTACGCGCTGGCCGTCACCTGCTATTACCTGCTGGCAGCGCAGCTTCCCTGGCAGAGAGACAGCAATACGCATTCGCCGAGTTGGACAGAACTGCATTGTTTCGTTCCGCCGCGCTCAATCCTGGAGTTGCGCCCGAATTTGCCGTTGGCGGTCGATGTCGTCTTGAAACGCGCCCTCGCCAAAGACCCCCACGACCGTTATCCAACGGTGCAGGCGTTCGCCGATGACCTGTATGTGGCCTCTCAGGATATAACTCAGGCCGTAAGCTCATTCTCAGGCAAGCTGCGTAGCCGCAAGATCGTCGCACAGTCCGCGCAGACCGGTATACCGGCGCGTGTTGAGGAGAAGCATAAAGATAAAGACCAGCAGCCTGTGCGCCTCAGTGCTGAGGGTCGCCTGGCGTCGCAGCCCGCGCCAATGCGGCCGAACGCTCAGCACAAGGTAGTCATTGCGCCAGCGCCTGATGTCGCCCGGCGCTGGCATATTAGCGATATAAGCACCGACATGATTAAAGCCTGCGGACGTAGTGACAACTGGGTCTGGTGTGCGTTAGCTCTCAACCTGCTGATCTGCCTGATAGTGGCGGGTGAGTACGCCTGGCAACTGGGTAACATCTCTGTCGCGGCGAATACGCTGTTGACCGTATGGCCCTGCCTGCTCATTGGCCCATTGCTGGCCCTGCTCTTCCGCCGCGTCACCAATAGAAAGGTTGCCTGGGGCCTGTTCTGGGGCGTCTTCTTTGGCCTGACGGACGCGCTCGTCTCTATCCTGCTGTGTTTTCTATGGGCAGCGCTCATCCAATTGCCCGTCAATTTTCACTGCAAACCCTGGTGCGCGGCGGGCGATGGCTTCAAGGTTATGTACCAGACCATATTCGGCCTCGCTTCTCAAGCCATCGTACCGGTCGTGCTAAGCCTGTGGATCGCGGTGCTTGGCGGCGCGATTATCGGGGTGATGCATGTGCGTCACTCGTAATAAGCTGGCGCTTTCTTGAGTGTGCGCCATTGCTCGCCGTCATGATGAAAAACCACCAGCGCGACATGCTCGCGTTCGACCACATCGAGGAGTTTGCGCGTGCTGGCGCGTAACTGCTCCTCGTTGTCATCTATAGGTGTAGCATTTCGATCGGGCGTAAACTGGCGTTGTATAGATACCGCGTCGATAGCCAGTAGCACCGGCCCGGTCTGTGGCAGGCGCACCAGCACTGATTGGTGTCCCGGCGTATGCCCGCTGGTTTCGAGCAGCGTCAGGCCGGGCAGCAGTTCGGTATCTCCCTCGATAAGTCGATAGCGCAGGGCGGGATGATCCCAATGGGCGCGCGCTCCGGCGAAGCGCGGATGTCCGCCCCGCGCCAGTTCATAGTGTTCGCGCTGCACGATGAGTTCCGCCTTTGTAAAAGCATCGTGGCGTCCCGCGTGATCCACATCGAAATGCGTGCAGATGAGCATGTCTATGTCATCGGGATGCAGACCAAGTTCGCCGAGCTGCTCGATCACATCTTTCCCCTGCTCGAATGCTGGCGCTCCCGGCGGCGATGGATGGTTTGCGGGCAATCCGCTATCGATCAGAATGTTCTTCCCATCGCTGGTCTGCACAAGATAGCAGCCCGCCGACATATCCAGCGTCTGCCCCGTTGGTAATGGTATGGTCGCGGTAGCTAATTGCATGAGATAGAGTCGCTGTGGAGTTGCGCTGTTCGTTGTCATTGTTGTAAATTCCTTACCGCTCTTGCGTCCGGTAAACGTGAGAAGCAGGAGTCGCTGGCTCCTCATCCCATGCCAGGGGGAACGCAAGATGGTCGTCACTAACGAATTGATCAGAACCCGGACCAGCCGGGGCGGTTTGGGATGGTTGAAACTCGTCTGGGTGTTGTTCATCGGTTTGCTCTTGTTCGTCTGGCCCACGCGGGCCAATTCCCTGACCAGACCTCCATGCCATATGGAGTGCTGTCCAGAGCCAAATCCGTTGAAGCGTGTCCGAGAACACAATCTCCCCTCCTCAGAGATCAATGGAACCGGAACACTGTGCGCCGGAGCGCACCACACACCATCTGGCCTAAGTATAGAGAATGATATTGAGGCATGTCAACCAGAAAAGGTGACTTGACATTATCGCAAATTTATTGTATGGTCTGTATATCTAAAAAACAATATGCAGGCCCCTATAAAGGAAAGAGCTTCGTCCAAAGTAACATAGAAGGAGAATTACTCATATGTCCAGACCATTTCGTTTTGGCGTTGTCGCTGCTTATGCCCCTTCGCGTAGCGCCTGGATCAGCATTGCTCGTCGGATTGAGGAGCTTAGCTATTCTACTCTGTTAATGCCAGATCGCACGACTGTGGGGACTCTTGCCCCCATGCCAGCGTTGGCTGTCGCGGCCTCGGTAACGACATCGCTGCGTGTTGGAAGTTACGTGTTCTGTAACGGGTATCGTCATCCTGTACTGCTTGCCAGAGAAGCCGCCTCGCTCGATCTGCTTTCCGATGGTCGCTTTGAACCTGGCCTGGGAACCGGCGTCTCGCCATCTGAATTTGAACAGATGGGAATACCGTTTGCCAGCGCGGGCGCTCGTATCGGCCAGCTCGAGGAAACCATTCAGGTGATGAAACAACTCTTAACAGAAGAAACGGTCAACTTCAGCGGGAAGTACTACACGCTTACAGAGGTGAAAGGGAATATCAAACCTGTCCAGAAGCCGCACATGCCCATTCTCGTAGCAGGCGCGGGAGAAAAGATGCTCAAAGTGGCAGCCAGGGAAGCTGACATCATTGCTGTCGGTTCAAGAATCACCGCGCGTGGGGCGGACCCGGCAGGCGCTACCCTGGAGCAAAAGATCGCCTGGATCAAGGAAGCTGCCGGCCCGCGCTTTGCCGACCTTGAACTGAGCCAGACGATCTTCGACCTGGAAATCACGGACAGTCAAGCTCCAGTCTCCCAGTCAGGAGGATGGTCCGCTCCAAAGAGACCAGTGAGCATTGAACAGGCGGTTGCCTACCTCCTTGAGCAGCGCGAGCGCTACGGCTTTTCCTACCTGCAAGTCTCCGCCGGACAGATGGAGAACTTTGCCCCGGTAGTTGCAAGGCTGTCCGGGAAGTAGAAAACATAGAGAGTAAGGAACCAGCACACTTCACGTCTCTAGTTTTCTCTTCGCGTCTATGAGCGCATCGCGCAACACATCCAGGCTCTTCTCTTTGCCTATCGGGAGGACGCGCAGACGGTTATAGGTCTTCTCCACCCATCCGACATGTCTTTTGGAGCGATATTCAGAGGCGAGCCGAAGGCCCTTCAAGGAAAGTGCGATACCCCGATCTAAATCCTCAAGGCTCAAATATGCTTGAGCCTTGTTTATGATATACGCCCCTTGATCGCGTAACGGACGGAAATGCCGGAGTCGATCAGTCTCTTTATAAATCTCAATCGCCTTCTCTGGCTTCCACAACTCTGTGAATCCTGATGCTTGCTCCTGGAGAACATCATCAAGGCTAAAGTCGTTCGCTAAACCTGCGATACTGTCCTTCATGTGTTCGGCGATCTCCAACGCAGGGTTAATAGCTCGAAGAAACCCTTGCTCATCCCCGGAGTCGTAGTATAAGCGCGCCATGAGGTTATACCGCACCCCCTGAACGCCCGTAGATGCGACATCGGCATAGGGTTTTGTAGCGTTAAAACATCTGATTGCATGTTCAAAGCGTCCGCGCTTCCTAAAGACACTCCCCTGGAGAGTCATACCCAACGTGATGATATCGGGATCGTTTAATTCCTCTCCCAGGTCAATCATCTCTGAGAAATGCCCGGAAGCTGCCGCAAAGTCCAGGCGATCAAAGGCCATACGCCCTCTCATCTGATGCGTGTAGGCGAGGAGTTGCTGTGCTGGTTTGAGAAATTCACCGTGATAGGAGATCAGCGCCTGATCCAGGCTGATAGTCAGCTCTTGCAGCTTCTCTTCGAGCAGAACAGGGGCTTGATCGGCAATCCACAACATATACGACATCTGGACCATGTCACGGCCTGGCGCAAGCAGCATCTGGAGAATGGCATTATCGGCTTGCTGCGGAACCTTCACCTCGATTTTCCTCGTCGGGATACCGCGCCCGATTTCCTCCAGCTTTTCCTGGGGAATATCCAGAATATCGGCCAGGCGTATCACCTGTGTCATACTATCCAGCTTGCGCTTGCCTCGTTCGATCTGGGAGACGTAAGCTCTGGCATGGCTCCAACGCTCCGCCAGTTCCTCTTGTGTCCATCCACGCTGTTCTCGATAGGATTGCACCAACTGTCCAAATGCATTTCTGTTTAACACCTTTTCTCTCTCCTCTCACTTCAACGGTAGCAGCGTGTTACCTACAGTTAGCTCTTTGTTTCCCTGTTGCACTTCCAATTGAGCTAGTATGTATACCTGGAAGGAGTTAGCCCATACACGATTGTATCACACCTTCGCAAAACAGAAAGGATGACATGGATGTACTTTCAACACGCTCCCACAGAACAACAGACACTTCCTCTCAGCGCTATTGCATTTCGCCGTTATCTGGCAACCTATCAGATTGAGCCGCTGGACGTGGCTCTCAAGTCGGGGGTGCGCTATCTGACGGTGTGGCGCATCAGGCAGGGGCAGCCGGTTCACCGTCAGGATGAAATGCTGGTACGACAGGGATTAGTGCGCATGACAGGAGTTCCTTATACCGCTCCTCTGCTCACGCGAGCTGACACTGAAGCGATAGACATTGCCCACAAAAGCAAAATAAAATCACCGGGGAGGATGTCATGGGGGTAACGGTAGATGGGCCGGGCAGCATTCCCTTGCTGCCACTCAATAGTGCTGATCTGAAAGCGCTGACAAATGCCCTCAATGGCTATCTCGTGTATCTCCAACTGGTGCATCTGCTGGCGAAAGGCGAGGGACCGCTTCTCTTTTCGGTACAGGAGTTGAAAGCACTGAAAGAAGCCGCTCATGGCTTCGTGATTCTAATGACATGCATACTACCGCCATCGGGCGGGCGCGACGGGGTGATCGAGAGCTTGCAAGCCTTATCCCAGCAATTTGCTCACATGCTTTCTCCGTTTGTGAATTAAATGGTGTTCACAGATCATAGCTCGAAATCGTTCATATCGGTAGAATCGAAGTTTTTGCTGGTATAGAATGCCTGGGTATATTGTTGGGTTATGCCCTCTTTATGAAGCCTCTGGGGCTTGCTCGATGCGATAACTATCTCAATAAACTGTAGCGACTTCCCCACCCCCGGATGCCCACGAGGGGCATCCCTACATAATATGATGGCCCATCCCCCGAACCGCGCAAT
>DASTKD010000673.1:0-10349 GCA_035716135.1 Ktedonobacteraceae bacterium | reverse complement strand
GCGTCGGCTGAAGGCGGCAGCGATGTTGACATTATTGATGCGCTGAAACGCGCCAGACGAGACGTAGAGGTCACTCGTATAGCGGAAAAGCTCCACAATCAGGCGACGGTACCACGCCAACAAGAGGAATGGTAAGATTTGGAAACGATGCAGAAAGAGCAGAGGAATCAGGAGGGAAGATAGTTGGATCAACAGCACACTTTCTCTACCCATACCAAAAATATTGGAGATGCTACCACGCAAGATGAGGGTATTGTACGGGTAATACTGACAGCAGATAACCATCTCTCAGCCTATAGTCCAAAGCTTTCGCCAACAAAGCTGGCCGAACGAAGAAGGCGACTGGGATTGGCATTCAAACAAGTAGTAGATGCCGCCATTGAGCGCCGCGCGCACCTTGTTATCCAGGCAGGTGACTTTTTTGATAGTGTCGACCCGCGCAATCGGGAACGCGATTTTGTCGCGGAACAACTTATGCGGCTACGATTGGCAGGCGTTCATGCCTTTGGCGTAAGCGGCAATCACGACACTCCTCGTCAGAAGACAGAGCAAGGAGGATTCGCTCCTCAAAATGTGTATCATCGATTACATGGCATGTACTATTTTGGCTCCTCCGATGTACTGACACCAGTGGGACTTGATATAGCAGGGCTAAAAATAGCGTTCGCCGGTTTGAGTTATCACCCCGGTGTTACCCCAGGGGGCGATCCACTGGATCATGTGAAGATTGTCGATCCCGATGATATTTTGACAGGGGCCGATCTGGGAGTACTGATCCTGCACGCCGCAATCGAGGGCCATGCATTTCCCGGTGAGAAGGAAACGTTCGTCCGGCGAAGTAGCCTGGCTAGATTTGAAGGTTTCCGCGTCGTGCTGGCCGGTCATGTCCATGCCTATGACCGCTTCTCTCTGGGGGACAAATCAGTAGTGGTTTGTGGTGCTACTGAACGCATGGAGTTCGGCCAGAGTGAAGACAAGACAGGCTTTGTATATCTCGAACTCACGCGCGAAGGATTGCGCTATGCAGAACAAATACCTGTTAAGCCGCAACCACGCCATGTCATCACAATTCGTACAACCGAACTCTGGCCTCCACAGCAGTCCAGTACCGCAACTTCTCTAAATCCTTCATCTGTACAGGAAAATGAAGCGCCTGTCCTCACCATATCGCAACGCATTATTCAAAAACTCATCCCTTATTGCACTGAGGAAGCGATGGTCCGGCTGAATTTAGAAGGGCCAATCTCGCGCGAACAATATCACTTGCTCGATCTGCGCGGCGTCTGGTTGCATGGGCAGCAGCGTACTTTTTCTTTTGAAATAGATGAGAGCCGCTTATTTTTAATAAATGATCTTGCTCAAGCAACGATAGAACGAGGTGAACGCATTGCCCCTCGTGAAATGCTAGAAACCATTACCCATGAATGGATGGAGAAGGCTGAAACACCAGCTAGACGAGCCATTTTGACCAAAACACGCCAGCGTGTACTCGATCGCTACGATGAGCTTTCTGGAAGGGAGACCAATCAATGATTACATTGAAGCGCCTGGAAGCGAACAACTTTAAAAGTCTGCGCTCGGTTACTCTGGTTTTCCCTAAACATGGAACTGTATTGATTGAAGGGCATAACGAGGCAGGGAAATCGACTCTCTTTGAGGCGGTCTACGTTGCCCTCTATGGGAAACCTCTGGTGGGAGAAGATAAGCAAGCAAAGCAGGAAGAAGTAATACAGCACGGCCAATCACAGGCTATCGTCCAACTGACATTCAATATCGGCCAGCAGGAATTGACGATCAGCCGTCACTTCGAGAGGGGGAAATCACAACAGGCAAAACTCGTCATACAGCGACCTGATGCCCAACCAGAGGAGGTCAACCGCGTAAGGGCAGTGGACGAACGTATTCTCAAGGAGTTGGGAAATCTCGATGGTGATAGCCTCCGTAACTCCTGTTTTGTTGAACAGAAAGAATTAGGGCGCATCGAGGCGCTTTCGCTTGCTCAAAGAGAGCAGGCCATTCAAAAGCTGCTCGGGCTGGAGCGACTAACCCAGCTTATGGGGCAGTTCAAATTCAGGGGCGAGCAGGAGCGCGGACTAATCCTGGCACAAAACTATTTGAAGCTGGCCTGGCTACAATCCGAAGCACGCGCAGCTTCTATTGAGGAAGCTGAACTTGCGGAGCGACTTGATGCCGTGAAAGTTGCCGTCCAGGTGAAGCGTTTGGCCGACCTGGATCAACAAAAAGATGCGATTGAGAAACGCCTGGAAGGATGCATGGACCAAGTTCAAGAGGCGCGCGATCGCCTGAACCGTTGTTCAGCGCTCAAGGTGTTTGTGAGCCAGAGCGAAAATGTTAGTCACCAGCTAACAGATATTTCTCATACTCGTACTGAGTTGCTTCGCATAGCAGAGGACCTTAAACGTCTGGGTACCATCGAACATGTCGAACTGCCCCAGGCGCGAGTCTATCTCAAAGATGTTCTCACAGCAGCAGAAGCGGTTACCCAAACCGCACAGACGAAAAAAAAGGTGGAGACGGCAGCAGAAGCCGTGCGTGAGGCTCACCGCCACCTCAAAGAACTTGAACAGATTGAAATAGAACAAAAGCAGAAAGTGGATGAGTTAGGATATGCTCGGACCCGGGTCGTTCAACGCCGTGAAGAAACCGAGGCGGAACAACAGCGCCTCAAACAGACGTTAAGCGAGCTGGAGGCAACCAGGCTGCGCATAGAAGAGGCATTTGTTCCGTTGAAAAAATGGGAAGCTGCAAATGAAGAGTTTGTGGCACTCAAGCAAGAAATTAGCGCAACTGAAGCAAAAGAGCAGGCGCTTCTCAAACTCAGCATGGAGATGCAGCGGCGAGAGGACGGAGTGCGGAGCTTAGAGGAGGCGGTATCTCGCGCAGAAAAGGAGATGCAGCAAGCGAATGATATTGCGCGCCTCGCTACAGTATATGAAGCAGTAAACGCATGGATGAGGCTAAAAAGCGTTGAGATGACCCTGAGCGGTTATACATCGCAACATACTGAACTATCTAGCAGGCGTCAGAAGGCCGAAATGTCGCTGGTTACTGCTCGGGCTAAAACACATATGCCATTCATTGCAGGGATAGTTCTGCTGGCATTGACGGTAGTAGCATTGATTCTGGGCTTCCTCTGGCCTGCTGCATTCGCTCTATGCGCCATTTTCTTGTGCGGCGCTGGCGCATCCTGGCTATGGTATATCCATACTAGAAAGGGTATGCGGCAGTATTCCGTTTCCCTGGCTGGCTGTACGCAAGAACTTCAGCGCCTGGATATGCAACGTCTAGCAGCTATCCAGGCCGGTGGCGACCCGGTAATGCTCAATCAATATGAGCAGCAAATCCTCGCAAGTGGCCTTGCAATGCCTTCAAGTCTCGAGGCTGGCCGCAGTCTTCAGGAAAAGCTACGACAGCAACAGGGTACTACACAGGGAATTCATGCTTCACAAGAAGCTGCCCAAAGCGCGCGAGATAATCATATTCGCCTGCTTGAACAACTTAGACAAGCTTGCTCTGCCCTTGAAGGAAACAAACAAGAATTGCATCTTGCTCGACAATCTGACAATCCGGCGGAACAACTAGTCCAACTGAAGACACAAGCGGCAGCGCAAGAAAAGGTTGTTGCATCAGACGAGGAAACGGCCAGACAATCCTTGACAGGAGTTGCGCAATGGCCGACTACTGGCAATGCTCTTCAAACATCGCTTTCTGAATGCCAGATTGAGTTACGCACAACTGGTGAGGAACAGAGGCGGCAGGAGGTAGCATCAACTAAATTGATACAAGAGGCCGAATCTGATAAGGAAAAAGCAGAATACTCTTTGCAGCAAGCGAGAGAGAGAGTCGCAACATTAAAAGCCAGCGATCCTGCTGCGCAATTGTTAAAGGCACAGGGAAATCTGGCAGAAATGGAGAAAATGCGCCGTCAGCAAGAGGATGCAACTCGCCCACTTTTGAGCAAGCTTCATCTCCGGGCTGAAACAGAAGTAGAGCCTGAACGTGGGCGGGCGGAAGCACGAATACAGGCATTAGAAAATACACTTACAACTCGCCCACAGCGACAGGAGCAATATAACACGTATAAGGCTGCCCTTACCAATTCGCTGGCAACTACATCGGCTCTGATCGGTGATCTTTTAGCGGCCTTGAACCGCCTAACTATTGCAGGATTGCCGACTCTTCCCCAATTGCTTAACGATGACGATATTTTCTTCCGTTACGAAGATGGATTGACAGCCGCGCTTAACGGCATCAGAAAAGCGCTTCAGGCTACCCTGAACTTATTAAATGAGCAAGACACGCGGAAGAAATTAGAGGATGCGCTCGGTGATCAAGGGAAAATAGAACATCAAAAAGATATTGTAGAAAATGACAGGAATAGAAGCCAGCAGGTGATTGAGGCAATTTTCTTAATGCGTGGTATTTCCCATCCCTCAATGTATGGATACGAGAGCATCATCATGCATTGGCCTCTCATAGCGAGTGTGTCTCCCGACGAAGAGAGCCAGGTAGTGGAGAACCTGGAAGAAGTAAGGAAACGCCTTTATGCAGCACGTCAGCAGGAGAACCAGCTAGCAACAGAATTGCACCATCCCGGTACCCCGTTAGTTGTCGAGGAATGCCAACAAAAGGTTGACGAACTCTTTGAAGAGCGAGAAATATGCGGGTGGGCAACCCAACTCCTTCGAGAGACACATGATCGCATCGCGCGTCGTGTACTTCCGATTACAGAGCGTAACATGCAGCCGCTTTTACAGCAACTGACAGGCGGACGTTATCGTGATGTACGATTAACACCGGAAGATACCGATGGTCAACCTGGGGAATTGGATTATCGTATCCGCGTCTGGGACCCTGCTGCCGGGCGTTATGTCGCCAAGAATCTCTTTTCAGGCGGCACTCGCGACCAGTGTTCGCTGGCGCTCCGTTTAGCTTTCGCTCTTGCCACCCTGCCGCAGGAGTTGGGCGTAGCCCCAGGATTTATCTTCCTGGATGAGCCGCTCAGTGCTTTTGATTCCTTGCGCGCCCAGGCACTTGTGGAACTCATTACAACCGGAACCATTGCTCAGCAGTTCAACCAGGTAATCTTAATCTCACACCAACATGCTTTTGATCGCGAAGCATTTCATTATCATGTTCGAATGGAGTCTGGCAGGATTGTCGAATCGGATCTACCTCATTCAGAAGATGGCCTCATTGAGATTATTTCGTTAGAATCGGTCGGCGTCGGCAGTGAATAAACAATAATTTTTGGTACTACTCACTCACAAAACAGATATTAAATTGATTCAGCGCGATTATACCTGGTACCTGATATCGGTTATGAGTGAGTATAGTTGTCTTACCGCATAAGCATGGCTGATACGTTCCTGTTCCAGGCGCAGGTTGTTCTCAGCAAGATGGAGGAAGAGGGTATGTTCTTCATCGGTGAGGTGCGGCAGTTGTTGTATCAGGCAGGGAGTGCCGACGACGCAAAATTCACTGAAGGTGGAGAGAGTTTCCCTATCCATCATGACAGAAATGACATGCGGGAAGAAGGCACGCAATCCTGACAGAATCTGGAAACCCTGAGCGTCCAGGTCGCCCCAGTAGAGAATGGGACACTGCGCCAGCCAGGAGATGCCTTCCAGGTTGCGCACCATGAAGCCGCCGCCAAAGAGCGCGAATGTATCTTTGTAGGGCGGCAGCGTGAGGAACGTCATCTCGTTTTCGGTTACGATGCAGCGTTGCCCACGCAGCAAGTCAAGCGCCTCCAGTTGCGAGACCGGCACACTCAACTCTGTGAGCGGCAGATGGTATCGAGTGTATAGTTGCTCATCGAGTAGTCGCATGCGCACGAACGGATCTTTCTCGCGCAATCCAAATCGCTGCTCGAACGTAGTCGCCGCAAGCGGCACAGCCTCTTGCGGCAGTAGCTGCTCCAGCAACTCGCGCACGATACCCCGGCGTTGTTCGATGAACTTGGTATGCACGTTGATCGGAAGTTCTCGAATATAGAGATTTGATGTGGGATGATCCAGAAAATAGCGGCACACAGCAAGCAAGTCCGGCCACAGCCCGTGATGTTCAATCACCTTCTGCGGAGATTGCTCTATCCACACCACAAGCTGCGGCAGTCGCTCGCGGATCAGTGTGACATCCTGGCGGAACAGATCAAATTCCTCTTCCTTTTCGATAAGCCACAGGAAATCCTGCTGCGTTTCGATGCTCGCGCGTACCGGCACAGTCTGCTGGCCGGAGAAGCGTTTCTGCTGCACTTGATACTCCAGTGTGTAGCCACTGCCACGCGCTTCTTTAGATTGTGCCTGCAATGCGCGCACACCTTTGCGCAATTCCACATAATCGGAAGGCAACTTCCCTGCTGGAATCTCCTGCGGGAAAAACTGCCGATCGTCCAGCCAGGCGCGCAGGAATGGAATGTAGAGCCGGGCAGCTTTCTGCCGGATGTCAGCGGGCGTAATCACCGATACCTACTCCCGCTTGCAGCGCCTGCTTATGTTCAAAGTATTCGCTCATAGTAAAATTGTACACCTTCGAGTCGTTCTCCTCAGCATTATTCGTCACATAATGGCACGCATTAATATATGGCTCAAGGACGTGAATCTTATCGAGTGGCGTCACAACCAGCAATTGCAAATCAAGCTGTTTGAAGAGTTCCATCGCGTAGCGCGCGTTCATCTCGTCCGAACGGACGAAGGCTTCATCGATCACAACGAAGCGGAAGGCGTGGCTGCGTTCGTCCTGCTGGTCGAGGCTATACTGGTAGGCGATGGCAGAGGCCAGGATGGTATAGGCAAGCTTCGTCTTCTGTCCACCAGACTTACCGGACGAGTCGTTATAGTAGTTCTTGGTGGCATCGTCTTCACGGTAGCGTTCCTCGGCAGAAAAATCGAGCCAGTTGCGTACATCCGTTACTTTGGTCGTCCAACGTTCCTCCTGCTCGAAGCGCCTGATCAATTCCTGTATGCGCCGGAAGCTGGCTTCGTTGGCCTCGGCTGTGCGCGGCTGCGAGACATCCGGCAGGCAGGCGCGCAGCTGCGTTCGAAATTCCCGCACCTCGCCGTCCCGCGCGCTATCATAGCATAACTGGATATAGGTGGTCGGCGTGTAGTCGATCAGACGCAGAGAATCGTTGAGACTGGCAATACTCTCTTTGATATCCTCGATCTGTCGCTCGAGACTCGCCTTGAACACACTGATGTTCGTGATTACTTTCTCATCGAGCAGTTCTTTGAAGCGTTTGCGATAGCTCGGCAAATCCTCGCGGCGAATGCGCTCGTAGTGCTGGCGATAGGCTTCGACCGCTTCCATCGATTCGTCGAGTTCGAGAGCAACGTTCGGGCTGATCTGCTTGAAATTTCGCATACCTTTCGTAATGCGGTCGTTTAACGGTGTGAGCTGGCCGCGCAGGGATGTAGCGCGCGAGCGATAAAACATCGCCATCTTCTCTCGCGTATCATCGGCGTTGTCGATGGTCAACGCAAGAGCTTTATAATCTTTCTTGATCTGCGCAAAGTAAGATGAAAGGTCAATATGTGACGCGGCCTGGAGCAACTCGCCGCAGGCGGTACGCTGACGCTCGTAGCCTTCGAGGTCCTTACCCAGCGTAGCGATGATACCAACAACGCGCTCCGATTCTTTTTGCCGCTCGCGCTGCTGGCGCGTGGTAGTATCCAGCTGGCGGCGCAGTTCGGCGAGGTGATCGGCGCTGGCCTCAAGTTCGCGTTTCTGCGCCAGCAACTCGTTATGGCGTCGCTCATCGGCATACCAGTTGAGCGCGGCGAAACTGGTGAATTCCAGCAGGCGCTTCAGGGCCTGTTCGCGTTTGTGTTCCTGCGCCTGCATCCGCTCGATCTGCTCAATATTCATCCGCACGATTTCCAGCTTCTTTTGTTGCGCCTGCAACTCTTTCTTGATCGCTTCAATCTTTTCGATGTTGCTCCAGCCGAGTACGTAACGTTTGCGATCACCAAGAGAGGTACGGTCATCCTTCTCGTGGCGGGCAGCGCTGTGTTTGACCTGACCGTTGATGCTGAGCGCGCGCCGCGCCTGCTGGAATGCATCCAGCGTCTCACAACAGGCAAAATCCCAGGCGTCGATGACTTCGGCGGTGAGCCACTGTGTGAAAGCGGTGTCTGGTTTGATCTCCAGTTTGAAGAAAAGCATATTGCGCTCCAGCGTGCTGCTATTGCGCGGTGTGCGCGGTCCCCGCACACGGTGATAGATGAGCCGCCCATGCAGGTTCGTTCGTTCGACGTAGTGGCTAATGCGCTGGTAATGCTCTTCCGGGACGAGCAATTGTCGCCCAAAGCTGCGCAGCAAGCGTTCGATAGCCGGTTCCCAGGGCCGCGCGGTTTCGCGCACACGCAGCAATTCGCCAACAAATGGGAGGTTCTCTTCCGCCAGAGCAAGCCCCTGCGCCAGGAGAGCGCGCAGCTTGATGTCTTCGCCGGGAATCTGGCTCTTGCGCTGCTGCAAAGAAGTCAGTTCTTCGTCCAACTCGCGCAGCGCTGCGACGAAGGCGGCTTCCTGCTGTTTGAGGCTGTCGCGCTGGCGGGTCAGCGAGACACTTTGCGCGGCGACCTGGGGAAGAGCTGCGCGTGCTTGCTGCGCCGTCGATAGGAAGGTCGCCTCGTCCCTGAATTCCGGCAAGCCAACCACTCGCGCCTGCATATTGTACTGTTCCGTTTGTAGTTTTTTCGTCGCTTGCTGCTCAACCAGCATTTTGATATCGCGTTCGATCTCGGCAATACGCTGACCCGCCTGGTCGTTTTGAATGGACACGTTCAAGGCGATGATCTGCTGCCCCAGGTGATCGATATGCTGCTTGAGGGCATCGCCCTGCCCCTGCGCGGCCAGTAACTGCTGTCGCGCATCGGCTATGGTAACTTCGAGGAGGGTTTGCTTGCGACCTGCGATGTAGATGGGAACGACCTGCGCGCAGGTCTCGGCCCCAATAATCCGTTCTTGCACCTTCTCGTATTCCCCCACATCGTTCATCAGCGGCTCAAGCACGGCAAGCTGCTGCTCGGCCAGTTCAATGGCAGCGTGCGCGCGTGTTAGATTCTCAAAGTTTTCCTGTAAGTCGTTAATGCGCTTTGCTGCATCAGTTTTTTGCAGCATGTGGTCGCGCACGAAAGCGTTCAGGCCACCAATGTCTTTAATCGAGACGATCTGATTGAACAGGTCGAGCGCCTTTTCGGAACGCAGACCCAGTAGGTGACAAAAGCGCCGGCTGTATTTAGCGAATTCATCGTACACTTCCGCACCCCTGGCTTTCAATTGCTTCCGCAGGTCTGCCATGTCGCTGCGCACCGAAAAATGTTCCTCGATATTTAAAGATACGGGCGCGACGAGGTGGAATTTACGCAATTCACCCTGCTGCCACCAAAAGACCTGGGCCAGGGTGACGTATTGTTGCTGGCCTGCGTTGGCAAAGACGGCCAGCAAGACGGAGTAGGAGTCTTTTCCGCGCAGGTACTGCACGTTCGCGGCGCTGCTCTCTCGATCCTTTTGCTTGCTCCAGGCCCCGCGCGCATAGGTGTTTTCGTTGCGTTCGCGGTGCTTTTCGGTACCTGACGCCTGGTTATAGGTGCGGCGGCTATACGGGACAAAGAGGGTAAGCAGAGCATCGGCCAGCGTGGACTTGCCAGAGCCGTTCGCGCCGGTCAGCAGGGCAGTACTACCGTTGGATGTGACGCGCCAGATGCGCTGATTGAACGTTCCCCAGTTATAAACCTCGAGCTGTTGCAGACGGAAACCGTTCGCAGCATGATCACTCTCGGCCCAGGGGCTATTCCGTGGTATACGCAGTAGTTCCATAATGTACCAGTTTCTCCTTAATCTCAGTCAGCTTCTCCGCGTCGATTTTCGCTTTCAAGATACGCCGCACCTCGAAATACGTGGGGCTGCTTGTATCGGACATGCGCTTGAGGAAGCCCAGGTCGCTAAGGCGATGGATAGCAGAATCGATCCTGTTCTGCACAGCGCGTTCGTCGGTACGCGCAGGCAAGAAAGGCTGCAGTAATTCGCGTATCTGCGTATCAGTAATCATACACTTGCCGCCATCAAGATGCGTGGACTCGAACTGGTCGATCCATTCGCGCAGCAGGACACAGAGCAGTGTAGCGGAATAGGTGAGGCGATCGCGGCGCGTCAGGCGTGGCAGGGCAATGGTCTGCCCCTCGTCGTCTTCGAGTACCGGCTGGTGCAAGTACGCGTAGCCGTCTTCTTCCTGGATGCGCACTTCGAGGCCGATGCGCGCGAAATATTCCTGCACTGGCGTGATATGCGAAAGCAGCATGTTCCAGGCTGCTGTTTCGTCGCTG
>DASTKD010000672.1:0-12911 GCA_035716135.1 Ktedonobacteraceae bacterium | reverse complement strand
GATTACGCGCGGCGGCGACCTTTTCTTCCGCGCCTTGCTTCCCGGCGCGCAGGGCCAGCCCGAAATTGCGATCGAGAACGCCGGGCATTTTCTCCAGGAAGATAAAGGCGAGGAGATTGCGCAGCGCATCGCGGAATTTATGGCTCGTAACCAATAACTTTTTGTGCAAACGTCTCTCTTCTGTTTGCCTGTACGTAATCTATGTAGAGGAACTTGAGTACAACGTGTCCTGGTATCAGCGAGGGAGAGAATCATGGCAGCAAATCTGGCGGTGCAGGAACTGGTAAAGCAGAAATTAGCCGCATTCGAGCAGTTACAACCGGCTTTTGAGGAGTGTTTTCCCTTTGTACAACAGGTGCATGGGCAGCGGCGTTTTGCCACATTTTCGGTTGACAATACCGTGCGCTATCTCCATGCACTATGGATTTGTGAATGTAAGGACCGCTTGTTGAGTATTTATAAGAACATTGAACGCTATGAAGGCAGCTACTGTTTGCAACTCTTGCGCAACTGGCAGGAGGGTGAAACCGCCGATGTGGTTGATTTCCTGCAACGGAAACTGGATATGATGCCCTTTGCTGACCTGACGTGGCAGATTCATGAAGCGAAAACCCATCATAAAGGCGATAGCCTGTCGCGCCGTCTCATGGATGGGCGCGGCATTTTGCTCAATCGCGGCATCAACTTGATGCAGATGTACGACGCTATTTTCGCGCTGCCAGAGGAACAACTCTTTGTCGAAGTACGCGCCGCCTGTACCCGCTACAACCATACACTCAAACAGATCGAGCAGCAAATCGCGGAGCTAAGCACGGATTTGTTCGCTTATGCGCCTGCCCAGGAACTGGCGCAGCACAATATGGAACTGATGAATAAAATGGGTGTGTCTGTTATGAGCCGACCGTCCGATCAACCTGGCAATCGTTCGTGGCGCGTACTCGAACCAACAATTCCACCTGTTCCCTTTGCCGAACATGTCATTGATGGGTATATCGAGCTAACCGCGCCCGAATTTAATAATCCGAAAGATGTGCGTTTCGTTGATCGCCCCGAACGGAGCGATACAGGAACCATGTGAGTGTTGAGCTTATGACACAGATTGATATCGAAGCGTCCACCGTCCGGCGTGTGCTGCTGATTGTAGCGCATCCCGACGATATCGAATCCTGGGCGGCTGGCACGGTGTGCCGTTTTGTGGATGCCGGGCGGTACGTCGCTTTTGTGCTTTGTACATCGGGCGATAAAGGCAGCAGCGACCCGCTATTGGTCCCGCAGGAGGTAGGGCCAATACGTGAGGCCGAACAAAACGAGGCGGCACGTATCATGGGTGTCGATGATGTAACTTTCCTGCGCTGGCCGGACAGTGAAGTTGAATCCACATTGATGCTGCGGCGCGAACTGGTGAGGCAGGTGCGCAAGCACAAACCGGACCTGGTTATCACGCATGATCCCGCGCCACCCTACAGGCTGCACCCGGATCATCGCGCGGTTGGGCGCGCCACGCTCGATGCGCTATTTCCATGCGCGCGTGATGCCCTCACTTTCGCCGATCAGATTACGGAAGAGGGCTTGCAGGCGCACCTTGTGCCGGAGGCGTGGCTGTTCGCCAGCGATGCGCCCGATGTGTGGGTTGATATTTCTCAAACCCTGCCATGCAAAATCGCGGCGCGTTTAGCCCATGCCAGCCAGCATACCGACGCGCGAGAACTCGAACGCAACTGGCATCGTCGCGCCGCCGAAGCTGGTCAGTCTGTTGGATTGGCAGCAGCCGAGGCTTTCAAGCGCATCGATTTTCGCTAATCGCAGTACCCTCCAACGGGTCGAGAAAGAAAGGCAGCTCCTGCCGGTTCCAGCGAGGAAAGTATACTTCTCAAACCCGAAGAGGTCAAGGGGAAATGCGCTAAAGAATGTATGATATATGAGAGCCTTACGCGAACGTAACTTCCGCCTGTACTGGCTGGGCCAGGCCGTCTCGAATACCGGCAACTGGATGCAGGTGGTTGCGCTTGGCTGGTTCATCCTGCAACTCAATGGCTCGCCCATCGCCCTGGGCTGGCTGGGTCTGGCGCAGTTTTTGCCCATCGCGGGGTTATCGCTGTTTGGCGGTGTGCTGGCCGACCGTTTTCCGCGCCGCTCGCTGCTGTTGGTGACGCAGAGCATGGCTATGGTGCTGGCGTGTATGTTCGCGCTGTTGGCCTTGTCGGGCAAACCGCCGCTCTGGAGCTTGTTGTTGATTGCTGCGCTGGCCTCGACCGTCACGAGCATCGACAATCCGGCGCGCCAGGCATTCCTCGGCGATCTCGTTGGCAAAGAGGCCATGCTGAACGCGGTTGCGCTGAATGCCGGGGTGTACAATGGCGCTGCCGTGATTGGTCCCTCGCTAGCCGGGCTATTGTTGCTGCGTGTGGGCGCGGCTGGTTGTTTCGCCCTGAATGCTGTCAGTTTCCTGGCAGTTATCATCGCACTGCTATTGATTGTTCCTGGCAAACAATCTCATGGTCTGATGAGATATAAAGAAGGCGAAATATCCCCGATCAGTTCAACGCAACGTCCATCTTCCATATGGGCATTCTGGAATTTGCGTCATGAGCGCATTATCATGGCGGTACTCGCCGTCGCTGCCATAGTCAGCCTGTTGGGACGCCCCTATCTCCTGTTGTTACCCGCGTTCGCCAAAACGGTGCAGCATGTCGGGCCGCAGGGACTGGGGCTGATGACCGCCGCGTCGGGCCTGGGATCGCTGGCGGGCGCGTTACTGCTGGCAACCCTCAAGTCGTCAAAGCGGCTGGAACGATTGCTACTGGTCTGCGGAGTAAGTTTCGGCTTGATGCTGCTACTTTTCGCTCTGACCCCCGCGTTGCTGCTGGCTTTGCTCGTCTTAGCAGGATGCGGCATGGGAGCGACGATGAGCATGATGGTAGCCAACACCATGTTGCAAACCCAGGCTCCCGCCGGAATGCGCGGTCGCGTGATGAGCCTGTACACATTGATCGCCGCAGGTTTTACTCAGGCCGGTGTACTGATTATAAGCGGCCTGAGTACGGTGATACACCTGAGTGGCGCAACAGTATTCGCGGGAATAGCGGTCGCGCTGGCGGTGATGCTGGGCGCGCGCGCTATTGCGCTAAACAGAAGTCCCGGCGGGAAAGCGTGATCGCTTTCACTCAGCTTCGCGCGTATATCTCATCACATCTTCTGTAATGACTCGCCAGAAAGGGATGAGCATGAAGATGGTGAGACAGGCGCACGCGGCAAAAACGATACGCAGCCCGAAAAGCTGAGCGCATACACCTCCCAGGATAGGCCCGATGGCGGCTGAACCGATGCCCAGGAAGCGGTACGCCGCGTTGACCCGACCTTGCAAATCGGTGGGAACGATGCGCCCCTGTAGCGCGGCGGCGGCAATCGTCCACATAGGGCCACCGATGCCACCCAGGAAAGCAGCGCACCCGATGATCCAGCCATTGGTCGAGAGCGCGGGGGCAACGAACATCAAAGCATTGCCGGCAATGTTCAGGCCAATGGCCCAACGCCGCCCCAACCAGCGCTGGACGGGTAACGTAAGGAATGTTCCGATAACGCCGCCAATGCCGATGCTCATCAGAAGAACGCCGTAACCGGAAGCCGCTAATTCTACTGGCCCCGGTGCCACTACATAGAGGACCAGAATACCACTATAGGCTCCCCAGCAGGCGTTTATGACTGCTGCCATGAGACCAATCACACCTAACGTTTGCTGGTGCCACATAAAACGTATGCCATCCAGCGCTTCGCTCACGATATGACGCTTCTTTGCCAGGTGAGAGCGGAAAACAGTGCGTGTGCCGCGCAGGAAATGGAGCGCAACCAGGCCAGCCAGCGTGCAGCCAGCGCCGATGCCCAGCGTTAGAGCCGCGCCGATGCTGGCAACCAGGCCGCCCAGCGGCGAGGCGAGCAGTTCGACGAAATTTTGCGTGCCTGACAACCAGGCATTGGCCTTTTCAAGCTTCGCCTCGGCTACCACCATTGGCACGGCTGCCGAGAGCGCCGGGTTCTCCAGTGTTTGGGTTATGCCAAGCGCCAGGGCAATCGCGTAGAGGAGTGGTAAGCTGACATAGCCGAGAGCCGCAACACATGCCGCACTACCTAAAATGACCAGGCGCAGCGTCGTACTTACCAGCAAAACATGTTGACGATTGTAGCGATCCACCAGCGCGCCGGCAAACAGGCCGCATACCAGCCAGGGAACAGTGAGAGCGAAGGCGATACCCGATACCAGCACCGGGGATCGAGTTATGCGAATGGCGAAAAGCGCCAATCCTAACTGTATGATCCAGTAAGTGAAGTAGCTCGTGCCAGAAGCTAGCGCAAGCGCTAAAAAGTCGAAAGGATGCGCGATCCGTTCAGGAGGAACACGCGACGCCTGAGGGTTACTTTCGCTGAACGTTGATGGTTCTTTATACGTACCTGTCGCGGCAGGCAGAGATTCATGGTGAGGTTCTTGATGCATTCTTAGTAATTTTCTCCGTTTGCGATGAAGCAGTTTCGAGGTGCAAAAAGCCTCGACTGCTCAACAACTCGATGGGCAGACGTAGTTGCTGGCAGCACTCCAGCGCGCGCCAGAGGGCGCGTAACGGAATGCTACGCTAAACGGAGAAAAAGATGAGGACTCATATCATGAGGTTGTAGCTTCCTGCTAAAGACTTATCAACACAATGAATAGTGTATCATGCTATGAAGTACCAGGCAAACAATCTCGCCTACGTCGAAGCTGGTCCAGGTGGTTGGTTGGTTGGTAAAACCAATGGCTGGCGTGGCGACTGCGAGAAGTCGAAATCCGATAGCAGATTGCCGAGGATCGAGACGTTTTCGCGCACGGTCGGGCGCGGGTCGGGACGGCCATCGGTTTTGGGATCGAGGCGCTGGCTGTTCAGGAAATCGTCTTCGATGAACTTGAGGTAGGCATCGAAGCTCAGGGTCTGGTGATCGATGTAGCCTTTCTTCGCGTAGGGACTGATAACGATGCAAGGCACGCGCAAACCATAGCCGTTTTGATCGACGTTGGGCGGCACGACATGGTCATAGAAGCCGCCCCAGTCGTCCCAGGCCAGGAAGATGGCTGTGCTGCTCCAGTCTGGCCCCTGCATGGCGGCGTTAATCAGGTCGGTGACATACGCCTGTCCGGTGCTGATAAGGGCAGGTGGATGCTCGCTCTCTGCTCCGTCGGGCGTGATCCACGAAACAGCGGGCAGCGAACCATTTTTAGCTGCCGTATAGTAGTTGTTGACCGACTGGATGTTGGAAAGCTGCCCATCCTGCTGCACGGTGTCAAAATTCGGTAGCGGGTTCCAGATGCCCGGCGTCTTCGGCCCTTGCTTTACCTGAGCGCATGATGCCGCATCATCCTCGCAGTCGGGCTGCGTTCCCGGCGCAACATAGTAGGCCCAGCTCACCTTGTTCTTATAAAGCAGATAGGTGAGGTCTGTCCATGCATAATCTGCTTTATAGGCATCGGCCTGTTTCAACGTCACAGGCCCCTTGATATTGTTCACACAACTCTGGGGATCGCCTTTTGTAGTGCAATTGGCCGACCATGCTGAGACCATGAACAGATGTGAGGGCAGGCTCCAGGAGGCGTCCGGCTCAAACATGTGGTCTTGCAGTACAAAGTTTTGCGCATAGGTCCAGTAATTGGGAATCTCGCGCGCATCGTGATAGCCCATGACATCGGTTTGCCCGTTGCCGCTACAGGCCGGATCATTCGGGTTAGTACAGCTTCCTTTGCCCTTTTCAGCCTGGGCTATGAAACCATCCATCTTGCCATTATTAATGTCGGCGGTTGCGTTTACCGCTCCGTGAGGCCCTCCATGATTCAGATCCTGCGAGTCATGGTAGGGTTTCACGCACTGGCCCGTATGTGGATCGTTGACGCAGACAGTGGGAACACCGTTTTGCATGGGGATACCGTCGGCCCCTGGATAGGTTCCGAAGTAGGAATCGAACGAACGATTCTCCTGCATGATAACAATAACGTGCTTGATCTTATTGATGCTGCTATTCTGATTGGTGGTGGTTGTGGGAGACGAAGAGCCACCGCAGGCCGCCAGAGCTGTCAGAGCAAACGACGCTGCCAGCGCGACGCCCAGTATTTTATGTGTCCCTGTTCGTATTGTATACCTGAACATATTTACCTTCTTAATTGAGTTGGTTGAAGGACATATCATAGTATCCATTCTATAGACAAGACCTCAAGAAAGGCTCAAGCCAGGGTTAAGATTCGCTAAGAATATCCGTGCCTGCGGGCCAGATTATTCGGGTATAATAGTAGCAGCGTTCATGCATGAGAAACGAAAGGATGAACAAGATGGATAACATGAGTGAGAAACGGCCCTGGGTGCTGGTTGCTGTCTGGTTTGGCACCATTGCCCTGCTGGGTCTGCTCAAGCGCAGTACGGATAAGCGCAGGCCATTTTAGTGGAGTAATTGACAAACAAAAGGATGCGCGTTATAGTACATCCGTAGGTAAAAATACTGTCTTACCTCGTTAGGTGAGGCGTCTGTAGGAACACAGGCCACTGGTCAGAAACGTCGAGAGACGCCAACGATCAGGCCAGGTCTCGTCGGCATAAGGCGGGACCCCAGGTGGCTGGATAGCCGGGAAGCTATCTTACGTCGTACAGTGCCAAAGCTCAACTAGAGGGGGAACAGAGCAGCATATATTGTTTTGCATGTACCCCCTCATGGCCGGGGGCATTTTTATAGGATGCTCCTGTCAGGGAGGTGTGCTATGAACAAGACATCTGTCAAGCGCGAGAAGATCATACGGCAGAAGAAGGTGCGCCGCGTCTGGGTGCGCCAGTTGCTCTTGCTGCTCTCCGTTGTCGGACCCGGGCTGATTACCGCCAACGTGGATAATGACGCTACCGGCATCGCGGGCTATTCGCAGGCCGGGGCGCAATATGGCTATGGTTTGCTATGGGCCATCGTGCTTATCACTATCAGCCTGGCGGTTGTGCAGGAGATGGTGGCGCGTATGGGCGTGGTGACAGGTAAGGGACTGGCCGACCTGATCCGCGAAAAATTCGGCGTGCGCATCACTTTCTGGAGTATGCTGCTGCTCTTGATTGCCAATACCGCTACGACGGTAGCAGAGTTTGCCGGCATTTCTGGCGCGATGTATATCTTCGGCGTCAGCCAGTATATTGCCATTCCGGTGGCGGCTATCCTCGTATGGGTGCTGGTGACGCGCGGCAGCTATCGCTATGTCGAGCGCATCCTGCTGGTTTTGTGCGTCATTTATGTCACCTATGTTATCAGTGGTTTCCTGGTACATCCGAACTGGGGCCAGGTTTTTCATCAAACCGTCGTGCCGCCCATCCAGTTGAATCAGGGCTACCTGCTCACGCTGGTTGCTGTAATCGGCACCACTATCGCGCCCTGGATGCAATTCTACCAGCAATCGGCCATCGCGGATAAACACATCAAAATCGCGCATCTCAATTACGAGCGCATCGATACCTACGTTGGCGCATTTCTTACCGATTTCATCGCTTTCTTCATTGTCGTTTGTACGGGCGCGACCCTCTTTGTGCATCACATCCAGATTACCCAGGCGCGCGATGCTGCCCTGGCGCTGGTCCCGCTGGTTGGCGGCAACGGGCAGCTCGCCGAAATCCTGTTCGGCATCGGCCTGCTCAATGCCTCGCTGATGGCCGCCAGCGTGCTGCCGCTTTCGACCGCCTATTCAGTGGCGGAAGCCTTTGGCTGGGAGCGCGGCGTCGGCCACTCCTTCAAGGAAGCCCCGCAATTTCTCACGCTGTACACCATCATTATCGGCCTGGGCGCGGCCATCACCATGTTCGTGCCACAGAATAGCCTGGTCTTTGTATTGAACCTGCCCAACGTTGTAGGCGGAATGTTGCTGCCGCTCATCCTGGTCTTAATGATCCTGTTGTGCAATGACCGCCGCCTGCTGGGTCGCTACGTCAACGGGCCAATCTTCAATACGGTTGCCTGGATCACAACCATAGTGATGACCTTCCTGACCGCTATGATTATCCTGACAACCATTTTCCCGCATCTGTTCGGAGGATAGAGGAACAGGGAACCTCTGGCTCACTTCTGGCGTCTACTGATTACAAGAGTTTCAACTATGAAACCAACAACGATTTGTATCTCAGGAGAGAGCCAATGTTTCACTTTATACGAAAGCGCAGATGGCCGCTTATCACCTTCTCTATTCTATTGATGCTGGCGATGCTGGTCGCCGCTTGCGGTGGAGAGTCTACCGGTGCCGGTCCTGGTATGCCAGTAAGCGCGCCGGCGCAGTCTTCGGGCAATTCTAATGGTTCAACTTCGTCTTCACCGTCTAAGTCTGCTGCCGGTACGCCGCAGCAGTACCTCATTAAATCATTCAACATCAACATGCAGGTCAAAGATACGCGGCGCACGGCAGCCGATTTGCAGGCGTGGATGAGCGCGACGGACCCGCTTTCGCTGGTAACGAACGTCAATTACCAGCAAGTCGATCAAAACCTGTATAGCGTCTCGCTGGCATTTTCGGTGCAGGCTTCGCTCTTTCCGGGTATCGAAAGCTATCTCAATAGCTATCCGGGCCAGCATGGTGGGAAACTACTGAACGTCACCATGAATACGCAGGATGTATCGGGCGACTACATCGATTCGCAATCACGCCTCACAAATCTCAAGGCGGAGCAGCAGCGCTTGCTCACGCTGGTAGGCAATGCCCAGGCGTTGAGCGATGTGCTGGCTATCGACCAGCGACTCACAGATGTTGAGGGGCAGATCGAGCAACTTGACGCGCATCTCAACGACTTAAAAAGCCAGACCACGTTCTACAATGTCACGGTCAGCCTGCAACCCGCCGAGGTCGCGGTAACGCCCCCATCAGGCGGCGTCTGGAGCATTGGCGCGATCTGGCAAGGCGCGCTCAACGCCGTCAAGGTGGTTGCCCAGGGGCTGGCGACGCTCGCCATCTGGCTGCTGGTCTTCTGCGTGTATATTGTGCCGTTGGCGCTCATCGTATGGCTCGCGCGTCGCTGGTGGCGTTCGCGTTCGCTCAAAGCGAGGCCGACTGCTACACCATAACAGTTCATAACATAAATTAATAATACCGCGCAAATACCGCTCATTTTGCGCGGTATTATTTTTTTATCTAAACCGGTTTTTCCAGATTTCAAAGCAAATGGCTATTTTATTCAGGCGTTGTATACTGTATCAGCGACGAAAGAGGGCGATCAGCTTGTGCGTAAGGCAGGTTTTCGCTTGATGAAAGGAAAATCTTATGAAGATCATCCTCAGTCGCAAGGGCTTCGATGCCGGCATTGGCAAAGTTGCCAGCCCGATCTTTCCATCGGGCGAACTTTGCTCGTTGCCTATTCCTGAAACGCTGGTCGTGAAGAATGTGCGGCGCTTTCAAGATGTTATGCATAATAGTCAGCGAATGGCTGAGATTGTGCATGGCTTGACGCGCGGCAAGATCACTCCTGACATGCCTGTGCATCTCGATCCTGACCTGAATTTTACGAGCGTTTCCAGGTTGCCGGGCTGGAAGCCTGTTTTTGGGCAAGCGGGCGCGGCGGAAAGCCATCTCCAGAATCAGGGAGTGGGGGCGGGCGATGTGTTCCTCTTCTATGGCTGGTTCAGACGCATCGAACAATGCGGCGGTATCTACCGGTATGTGCGGGGAGAGCCAGACCTGCATGTGATCTTTGGCTGGCTGCAAATCGAACAGCGCATCCCCGTTGCTCAACGGTCGCGCATCCCATCGTGGGCCAGCGATCACGCCCATTGTCGGTGCATGCAACCTCTCGCACTCGACTCGCTCTATATTGCGACGGATCGCATCTCATTGCCCGGTGTCACGCTGGATAAGCCAGGCGCGGGCATCTTCCCATACTATCACCCCTCGTTGTGCCTGACTAATTTAGAACCATATGTTTCCAGGCGGATATGGCGTTTGCCGCGCTGGCTGTCTCCGGCTAATGGCCGTTCGGCTCTTACCTATCATGCAGACCCGACATGCTGGGAAACGAGAGCCGACCACGTTTTGCTGAGGAGTGCAGCACCCGGCCAGGAATTTGTGTTGGACTGTGACGAGTATCCCGAAGCGGTAGAGTGGCTGGCAAAGCTGATCGTAAACTAAATGCACAATCTTTCGCCTCTCCGCACCACTTTTGAATCGCATGGGGAACACGAAAGCGGCACTTACGCCGCTTTCGTGTTCCCCATGCGATTCCTCCAAACGCGCGCCTGCCCCGGTTATTTATGGATAGCCTGGGTGCGCGACATATTACGAGCTTTTGTGAGCGCGTCCAGGTATTCCAGCACCATCATGGGGAAGAGGTAATGCTCCCTGACGCTTTCATGGGCCTGCTGGCCGAGTTTACGCCATAGCTCGCGGTCCTGAATAAGCTTAATAGTGGCCTTCGCGCACGCTTCTGTATCGTCCGCGATAAAGCCATTTTGACCATCGACGATCTGCGCGCGTAGGCCCGTCACGGAGGTGCCAACAACGGGCTGATATTTCCACATGGCCTCTGTCACCGTCAGGCCGAAGCCTTCACGAGTTGAGCGTTGCAGGATGACGCTGGAATAGTGTTGAAAGGCGTTCACTTCGGGATGCTTGATGAGCGCAGGATCGTACAGGGGGTGGACATCAGGATCGTCTCCTGCTTTTTCCTGTATATCTTTGAGGATACTCTTCGCCTTAATATCATCGGCGGCTTCCATTGCGCCGACAAGCGCCACCTGAACTGCCGGAATTTCCTGCTTCACCAGGTGATACACGTCGATTACCTGCCAGGGATTTTTCCAGTTGCCGAAGCGGGAAACCTGTGTGATGAGAGGCCGCTCTGTGTCTATGCCACATTGAGCCAGCATCTTCAATCCCTCCTGCGAGGAGATGAGTCTATTTTTTTCGCTGAACGGGTCGATGGTCGGCGTGACGACCTGCGTTCTTTCGGGCGGCAGATTGTTGAAGACGGAGAGCTGCGTGTCGAAAACACAAACATTATAGGCATCGAGGAACTGATCGATGTACGCCTTTCCGCCCGGATCGGGATGGGCCGTATCTACATGACACATCCAGAGAGCTGGCCGCATCAAGGGGAACAGGGTAGCCAGGGGGACGAGTTGAAAGTCATGGATGAAGTAGATGTCCACCGCATTCTGATCTGGCTGTTGCATTTCCGGTGTGCGCCTCAATTTCTCAAGAAACTCCTGCTGATCTGCCGCGGGGATAGCTCCATGCTCAATCCCTTGCAGGAGGTCAACGAGACGCGCCGCGAACAAATTAGAGGGCTTGTCCAACGGAACGACTTTCCAGCTATGGGGAACGCCGAGTTCATCCATCAAAGGGATCAGGCTATCGAGAAGTTCAGCGACTCCTCCACCCTGAGCGGTGGTATTGATGTGCAGAACGTGCTGCCCGGCTAGAGATTCGGCGGCACGATAAATTTGCGCGAGTACATCTTCTCCAACCAGGCTCTTATATCGATCTAATTGGGGGGATCTTTTCAAGTGATATTTCTCCTACTTTTCTTATAGTTGCACCTTTTCATAAACATTCTTAGAGATAACACGTCTGACTCGCCCATAAAGAATACACGCCTGGCGATATAAAAAGGATAGTTATTAGCGCGAAGCGAGAGGCAGGCAACGGGGACGCATCAGCGCCGGAAGGTCTCTTTCATATGCGTAACTTTGTTGCGTATTGCCAGATGGAGAATGACTATAGATGCCTCGGCAAAGGGAGTAGTTCATATGTAAGCTTCCGCCAGTTTTGATGAAAACTGGCGTATGGAGAGGGGAAGCACCAGATGGCAACGAATCATCCACCGGACACAGGCAATGTAGTTCAACCTTATTTTAAGCGAGGACGATTTCCGCGAACATCTCGCTCTGGCAGGAAGTCGCGCGCGCAACAATTGATGGTAATGCTGGCTATCGTAGGCGCTGTTTTGCTGCTCTGGGTGCAGCCAGTAGCGGCAGCCTCTACCATCAGCGAGTTTAAGGTGCCATCACCAGGCGTCCCGCAGGGCATCACGGCAGGCCCGGACGGGGCGCTCTGGTTTACCCTGTTTTACGATAACGAGGTCGGGCGCGTCACGACAAAGGGAGCTATGAGCATATTCAGGCTCAATACGCAGAACTCCGCGACCTACATCACGCCGGGAAACGACGGCGCGCTCTGGCTGACCCTGCTCAATGACGTTGGCGGCTCCACGACCAACCAGATAGGGCGTCTCACGACCAGTGGCAAGCTGACGACCTTCACGGTGCCGAAAGCCAGCTATATCTGGGATATTACTTCCGGTTCGGATGGCAACCTCTACTTTACGGATGGCGCGAGCAGGGTCTGGCGCGTGACAAAGAGCGGGAAGTTTACCGCCTTCCCTTTCACTGATAGCACTGGCGGCTATCCCTATCAAATTACGAGTGGGCCAGATGGCAACTTGTGGTTTACCGACCGCGCTGGCCTGATCGTGAAAATGACCCCGGCGGGAAAGTTCACCACCTTCAACGTACCGCGCAGCAATGGCTCAACCGATGACATCACCGCCGGACCAGACGGCAACCTCTGGTTCACCTTTGACGATACGGATACATCCAGCAAGATTGGACGCATCACCCCTGGCGGCGTAATCACCGAGTTCAGCTTTCCCAGCCCGTTGTCGAGCGATTACCTCTACATGGGCGGCATTGCGGCAGGGCCAGACGGCAACCTGTGGTTCACTTACGACAATTTGACCACAAATGCCACCGCCATCGGGCGTATGACGGCGGGCGGCGCGATCACCCTGACGCCGACCTTGACCGCAAACAGCCTCCCGACTGACATCACAGCAGGCCCCGATGGAGCCATGTGGTTCACCGAAGGCTCCGGCAGCGTTGGACACATCACGACAAGC
>DASTKD010000671.1:0-2639 GCA_035716135.1 Ktedonobacteraceae bacterium | reverse complement strand
AGAAGCGGCAGGTTATGGAGATGTAAAAGCCGTGCAGGACTTTCGAGAGGAATTACTGGCTGCGATGACCAATACCAATCAGGTATGAGACAGAGATTTCCTCTTATTAACTGATAAATAGCTCAGGCTTTCAGAAAATTCGCTCTTGACAAACTCCCCACATCCAACCTATAATCTGAACAGAAGAAATCATCGGTGGGGGTATGGCCTCTACCAGGAAACAGAATAATGCTCAGTAACCAACCGAACCGACAATTTAGCTTTTATTACTGGTTTAGCCCTCCAGCATGATGGTGGGCCTTTTGGGCTGAGCAAAAATTAACCACCAACATGCTGGAAGCAGAGGAAACAAAACCTCTGCTTTTTTGTTTGGTAAAAAAGAAAGGGATTAGTCTCATGATTATCGTCACCCGTAGTCAGGTAACAGGCGCGGAACATCGCCAGGTTGTCGAACTGCTGCAACAACTGGCGGGCAGCCAGCGACCGATCAGCGTGACCATTATGCGCGAACGCCAGGTTATCACCATCGATGGCAATAGCCTGGACGCGCAGGCACACGCCGCGCTCAGTCAGCACAGGGCCGTCGATCGTATCGTCTCCACCCATACGCCCTACCAGCTTGTCAGCCGCGCCTTTCAGAGTGAGGATAGCCGCGTCATGGTCGGCGATCTGCCGGGCAGTCGGCCCGTCACCATCGGTGACACCGCGCCCGTTATCATCGCCGGACCATGCGCCGTCGAGAGCCGCGAACAGTTGATGGAGATCGCCCGCGCCGTAAAGGATGCTGGAGCGCAGGTGCTGCGCGGCGGCGCGTTCAAACCGCGCACCTCGCCCTACCAGTTCCAGGGGCTGGGCATCGAAGGGCTGCGTTTCCTGGCGGAAGCGCGTGAAGAAACGGGCCTGCCCATCATTACGGAAGTTATGGAGCCTGAAATGGTTGACACGGTGGCGCAATACGCCGATATTTTACAAATCGGCAGCCGCAATATGCAGAACTTCCCTTTATTACAGGCGGCAGGCAGCCATCCGGCGCGTCGTCCAGTCATGCTCAAACGCGGCCTGGCCTCCACCATCGACGAGTGGCTGCTGGCGGCGGAATACATCGTCGCGGCAGGTAATCCCAACGTCATCCTGTGCGAGCGCGGTATCCGCAGCTTCGACACTCACACGCGCAATCTGCTCGATCTCGCCTGTGTCCCCCTGCTGCACGAATTGACACACCTGCCCGTCATCGTCGATCCCAGCCATGCCACAGGTCGCCGCGAACTCGTACCCACCATGTCGCGCGCAGCCATCGCCGCCGGAGCGCATGGCCTGATCCTGGAAACACATACCGACCCTAATAGCGCGTTGTGCGACGGTCGCCAGTCCATTACGCCCGAACAACTGCAAACCATCGCGCAGCAGACACGGCTGGTAGCTCAAATCATGAGCGATCCAGCCGTTTTAGATTACGTGGCCTGATGATTGCTGATGCGTAACCACAGCCTGCAAATAGGCAACGATGAGCGGATGTGTTATATCGTTGAAAGCAGAGCGTTCCGGCTGAAACAGCGTACCCATATAGAAAGGATGCCCGTCCAGGTCAAAAACCCGCGCCTCGCCGCTTTTGTCAAAGCCGGTGATGCGCAGGCCGCTCGCATCAAATAATGTTGTATAGCGAGGATTAAGACCATAGCTACAGTGGTACTTTTCGGAAATTTCGCCCTTGCCGTAAATCCCGGCAATGCGCGAGCCTGGCTGCAAGACAACGGCGTCGGTAGCCTCCACCAATGAACAACTAAGCGGAGCAATCAGTGGCAGCGTTGACTCCGGGTTCGATTCGCTAGAATCCGCCTCAGCAAGATTAAGTACATTACGCGCATACTCGATCAGGGCATGTTGAAAGCCGCCGCAGGTGCCAAGAAAGGGAACCCCGCACTCACGAGCAAAGCGGACCGCGAGCAACGCCCCTTCCATACTCTCATACGGGCTGGCCGGCACAATCCACAGCCCATCGAAAGCCGCAAGTCTCTCTTCGGTGTCTCTTTCCAACAATGGCGTTGGAAGCCATTCCGTCTCTACCTCACATTCCACTCTCTGCGCTGCCAGCGCTAACGCCCGTGGAATAGCGATATGAGCCAGCACATCAGGATTGAAGTCACCAATCAGCCCGATACGCACACACTCTTTCATGGTCTCCCTCATTTCATAGATAGATGGGGATACGAGGCACAACAATATCTGTAAAGAATAATCAAGAAAACCATGAAATTCAAACGCCAATACCATGTATCCAGAAGGTAACAAGTCAGCCAATACATGTCAAGGTATGGGTAGCATTAAACGCTCGCCATCACGCTCCGTTTCACTCCGTCAATAACTGCCCGTAATTGCTCCTTAGTCAACTCGGGATACATGGGCAGCGAGATGATACGCTCGCACACGGCCTCGGTGATGGGTAACATGCCGCGCGTATAACCGTACTGCTGGCACGCTGGCTGCAAGTGGATGGGGGTGGGATAGTGAATGCCGCAGCCAATGCCCTGTTGCGAGAGATACTTATACACCTGGTCGCGCTCGCGCACCTGCACCACGTAGACATAAAAAACGTGCGATGCTTCAGGGCGCACCACTGGCACTGTCTCAACAACATCCCG
>DASTKD010000670.1:0-25869 GCA_035716135.1 Ktedonobacteraceae bacterium | reverse complement strand
AACGCCCTCCGCGTCACACTGTAGGGGCGATCCACTGTGGTCACTCGTATACTTTCGAAGAGTTTTATCCGTAGGGGCGATCCCTTGTGGTCGCCCGCCTGCGCATTCACAAACTAGTAAAGAGGAATATCATGATTGTTTTTCAATACGATTCTGAGATCATCCGCCGCTACCCATCGATTGTTGGCGGTGTGATTTATGCACGAGACATGACCAACGGCCCAACGTCATCGCAATTACAAGCAGCGTTTCAAGCGGAACAACGGACAACCATACAGCGCATCGGAGATACGCCGCTCAGCCAGCTACCTTCGCTGGCAGCATGGCGTGGCGCGTTCCGCGAATTTGGCGTCGAGCCAACACAATACCGTTCCGCCGCCGAAAGCCTGTTGCGCCGCCTCACGAAAAAAGGCGACATCCCATCTATCAACACGCTGGTCGATTTATGCAACCTGGTCAGTATTCGCTATGTGTTGCCTGCCGCCGTCTTCGATACCCGCGCCATCAATGGTACATTGACCGTGCATTTCGCGGATGGCAGCGAACGCTACACTACGCTTGGACAAAGCGAAGTAGGTCATCCCGAAGTGGGCGAAGTCGTTTTCAGCGACGACACCGGACTGGTTATGGCCCGCCGCTGGTGCTGGCGACAAAGCGAACAAAGCGCGGCGCAACCCGACACCACCAGCGCCATCATCACTATTGAAGCCCACCACGCCAATGCGCATCATGACATTGAAGCCGCCCTGCAAGATTTGCTGACTCTACTCAATGAATATGCAGGCGGCACATTCGTAGCGGGTGTACTGGACACGAGGAATCCAGCATTTAATGTGCAAACGAAAATGATGAAAAACCATGCATAGAGGAGAACACGATGCCATTAACAACTAACAACACCATCCCGGCTTTGAAAATCAGCCGCGCTTTCGAGCAGGCGAAGCGCGAGGGACGCGGCGCGCTCATGCCCTATTTCATGTGCGGCTTTCCCTCGGCAGAGCAAAGCGCGGCGCTCGCGCTGGCAGCCATTGAGGGCGGCGCGGATATAATCGAGCTGGGAATGCCATTCAGCGACCCGCTCGCCGATGGCGCAACCATCCAGCACGCCGGACACCTCGCATTAGAACGCGGCATGACCATTCATGGTTGTATGGAGGTTGCGCGCCAGATCTCCTCGGCCAGCGAAACGCCGCTTATCCTGATGGGCTACTATAATCCCCTACTGGCCTTTGGCATCGAGCGGTTTTGCCGATCAGCCGCCGCCAGTGGCATATGCGGCCTGATTATTCCCGACCTACCAGTGGAGGAGGCCGCGCCGCTACAGCAGGCCGCGCAGGACAACGGACTTAGCCTGATCTACCTGCTACCGCCCACGACGCCCGGCGAGCGCATCGCACACATCGTGAAGACGGTCGCCAATCAGCAAGGAAGCTTCATCTACTGCGTCTCGCTCAGCGGTGTAACGGGCGAGCGCGCGGAACTCCCTCCCCATTTGCGCGACTTTATCCGGCGAGTCTATGGCTATACGAAGGAATATAAACTTCCACTGGCGGTCGGCTTCGGGCTATCTACGCCCGCGCACATCGCTGAAGTGACCGGTTATGCCGATGGCGCGGTAGTCGGAAGCGCGCTTGTCAGGCTGATCGAACAAAATGCGCCAGAAAAGCAGGCTGAGGCCGTCAAAGACTATATTAGAAGCCTGAAACAGGGAGTATGAGAGAGGTACACTAACTGCATAGTGACATGATGCTTGCCAACATCCCTTACAATTAAAATACCTGTAAACTCGACTTTACAGATAGATTTGTCATTGAAAGGGATCAGGCATGTATTGTAGAGGCATCCGGGGAGCTACCACAGTTGAGCGCAACGACCGCGAAGAGATACTGGCGGCCACGACAGAGCTATTAGAATTGCTCATTACACGCAACGACTTGCGCGCCGGAGATGTTGCCAGCGCGATTTTTACCATGACCGGCGACCTGGATGCAGAATTTCCTGCCGTTGCCGCTCGTGTGCTGGGCTGGTCAGAAGTGGCCCTGATGTGTATGCGCGAAATTCCGGTACCCGGCAGCCTGCCCCTGTGCATTCGCGTCTTGCTGCATATCAACACTGAACGCAGCGCAGGCGAAATTAACCACGTCTATATACATGGAGCCGTTCATTTGCGTCCTGAGTTCCATGTGAATTAAACGAGGGTCGTATTAGTTGGTTATACTTTTTCGCCCCAGAGGGTGTAGATAAACCAGAGGCCGCAAAAGTCATCCGCGAGCATTTCAGTCAGCGCCTCTTGATGCAGGCTTTGCATCTCTTCTTTAGTGGTACCGACCCACTTTTGCAAGAATGGTTGGATCAGGGAAAAAGCGCGCGCATCATTGAAGTAACCCTCGTGCGCCCGTGTGCCTGATGAAATATCTACGCCATGCGCTTTACTCTGGATATGCTTAAACCCCGCGTTACGCATGATGCGATTCAGGACAGGGGTAATGCCTAAATGCGCTCCGGTAGGTGAAAAGCTCTGCCCTGACTCGTACAACGCGCGGGTAAACAATAATTGCAGGCGTTCAAAGGCCGGTGATGTCACCCACGCCCATTCGCCCTCGGTCAGGCGCAGCACACCCCCTGGGCGCAGCAGCCGCAGGCACTCGCGCATCAAAGCAGGCCAGCCAGACGGCGGCATAAAACCCACAATTAACCGGGCATTGATGAGATCGAAGGAACCATCAGGGAAAGGGAGCGGTTTCTTTGCATCCATGATCTCAAAGCGCACATTCTCCAGACGTTGCAGCTTTGCCTGCGCGCGGGCATGTTCAATCATGGCGGAACTAATATCGATGCCCACCACATCAATCTCCGGGTGAGCAAAGGCTACCTCCTGCGTCCACCCTCCCGGCCCACAGGCGATGTCCAGAATATGCGAAATGCCTGTCAGGTCCTCACGTTCGGGGAACAGCCCACCCATCTCTGTAGTCATTAAGCGATCCTGGTCCAGCAGGCGAGCCATCTCCGCACCGCTTTTATCGTCGATGACATACGTGTTCTGGTTTTGATCGGATGCCTCTGTCATATACATCTCTCCTTTGTGAGCTAGAGTCATGAACAAAGCTATTCGCCGGGTATCAACGGACGTGCGAGCAGTTCCTCCTCCAACAACTGCCAGACCGCCTGCTCGATCTCCAACAGGGAAAGCTGCTGTTTCGCCTGAACATTCGCTCGCATAAACTCGTAAAGCCGGTGCCGGAATGTAGCGAGAACATCGCTCTGGTAAGACGCCTGCGGCATAACCTGCAAATGACACTGTTCGATTTCGATAAATTCATCCGGGGTAAAAATCAACTGCAACAGTTCAGCGTACTGCTCGATCAGATCAAGACGCTGCTGAACAAAATAGTCAGGCAGCGCGCTGGCAACCGACAGGCAGCCTGCAACACATCCAGACCTCAGAATAGGGGCAGCAACCGCGCTTTCCTCCCATTGAGAATAGTAGCCGGGCCATTGCCCATAATTCTTTTTTAGCGACTGGTTCACCCGTATGTGACCTGAACTAACTGCCGCGCCTGCCAGCGACTCGGCCCCCAGGAAGACCATTTGCTGGTTCAGGGACTCCGGCCAGGGAGCAGTACCGCGTGCCAGGCACTCGCGCAAGCTGCGCACTCCCTTTCCAGGAAAGGCCGGCATACAGCGCGCGACTACAATGCTCATACCCTTACGATCGGGGTCAAGTTGTTTGAGTGCCTCCTGGAGAATGAGATCACCGATGGCATGAAAAATCAATTGGGGCGATGTAGTGGTAAGTGTATGCAAGATGCGCCGGTAGAAAGAATGAGGAATCACAGGATTTTCAAGTGGATTCATTTCTTCTTCTCGTATCAAAGATACCATATCGGGGAACTCTTTTTGATACAAGGTCAGGAGGTACTCGCGCTGTTCGGGTATACAATCGAGCAAGCGGTACAATGTTTGCTTACGGGGACTTGCCTCGCCACTTACCCAACGAGTTAAGGTAAGCGGAACAACGCCCAGCGCTTTTGTGATACGCTTGCGTTCCTGGGGATCAGAAATCTTTTGGCCCAGCCATTCGCGCCATGTTTGCGAATTCTGTATATTCATTCTCCACACATCAAATACCGTGATTTCACGATTAACCAGTTCTACCGCTCCATAGCTTAGCAGAGAAATGTAGAGCTGTCAATGCGCACGTGCGCTACACGTTTGGGCGCGCAAGTTTACCTGCTATCGAACGATGAGCGTTCAGAAAAAGGCTCGCTGCATAAATATAGCCCTGTCAAGTCAGAAGCACCATGCGCGCGGCACACTGTAATCAACCACGTATATATACGTAGAGCAGTTACCAGGAGGAAACTTGCGCCCACTACCCTGTGTGCATTAAACTGGTATTATGTGACTAAACAGCAGGCAATCATGACAAAGCTGTCACGATGAGCCGGAGAACTGGCAATGATCGCCAGCAGCAGGGCATAAGCCATTCATCCGACTTAAAAAGACAAAAGGAGCAGTTTTCATGATTGTCGTAATGCAGGCGCATAGCAATGACGAAACTATCGAACATGTCATGACCTTCCTCAAGAATCACGGTTTGAGCGGCCATCTCTCGCAGGGTGTCGAGCGCACCATCATTGGCGTGCTGGGCGCGGTCGGCCCATCGGGAACGCGCTCAACCGCCGGTGGTCTCAACCCATCTATTAGCGAAGCATTAGAGTGTTTGCCGGGCGTCGAACAGGTCTTGATCGTTAGCAAACCTTTCAAGCTCGCCAGCCGCGAATTTCATCCCATCAATACCGTCGTCGAGGTGCCAGCGCCGTGTATTTCAGATGGTGTCGCGCGCATCGGGGGCAGCGCGGTAGTGATGATGGCCGGGCCATGCACAGTTGAGAGCGAAAAGCAATTGATGACCACCGCCGAAGCTGTGCGCAAAGAGGGCGCGGTAATCTTGCGCGGCGGTGCTTTCAAGCCCTCGACATCGCCCTACGGCTTTCGCGGTCTGGGCGAAGATGGCTTGAAACTACTGGCGAAAGCGCGCGACGCTTTTGGCATGGCGATTATCACAGAAGTCATGACGCCGGCAGACGTAGACATGGTGTGCGAGTACGCCGATATTTTGCAGATTGGCACGCGCAACATGCAAAACTACTTCCTGCTCGATGAGGTTGGGCGCGTCGATAAACCCGTCGTACTCAAACGCGGCATGTCCGCCACCATTGAGGAATGGCTGCTGGCGGCGGAATACATTCTTTCACAGGGCAACTCCAACGTGATCCTGTGCGAGCGCGGCATTCGCACCTTCGAGAAAATGACACGCAACACGATGGACATCAGCGCCATTCCGCTCGTGAAAAAGCTCTCGCATCTACCCATCATTTCCGATCCCAGTCAGGGAACTGGACACCGTGATCTCGTCTCCGCCATGTCGCTGGCCTCGGTAGCCGCAGGCACCGATGCCCTGCTCATCGAAGTACACCCCAATCCCGACGAAGCCCTGAAGGACGGGGCGCAATCGCTGACCATCCCCCAGTTCCAAAGCCTGATGCCGCAGATTGAAGCGGTAGCCAGCGCCATTGGAAGAAGCGTTATTACGGAGTGATCAGATCAATTCAGAAAGGACAAACGATGTATTCTCTCGCTGAAGTAAACATTGCGCGTATGCTGGCTCCCCTGAGCGACCCGCTTATGGCCGGATTTGTGACGCGGCTGGACACGGTCAACGCCATCGCCGATGCCAGCCCCGGCTTTATCTGGCGCTTACAAACAGCGGAGGGCAATGCTACCGACGTGCGCGCCTACGAAGATGAGAGCATTCTTGTCAACATGTCGATATGGGCCTCGTTAGAAGACCTGACGCGCTATGTTTATACGAGCCAGAGTATGCATCGTGACGTTATGAAGCAGCGCCGCAGCTGGTTCCAACGCTTCGACGGCCCCTATATGGCGCTGTGGTGGGTTCCTCAGGGCCACATTCCGACGATTGAAGAGGCGAAAGAGCATCTTGAGCATTTGCGCTTGCATGGCGAGACTCCTTACGCCTTCTCCTTCAGGAAGCCCTTCGCCGCGCCGGACGCCACCATCGAACGGCCCACGCCGGATTTTGAGGATTGTCTGGTCTAATCTGTGTCTATACGACAGGGTTGAAGAGGTCTGAAAGACCGGTCTTTCAGACCTCTTCAACCCTGTCGTATTAAGCTGTTCGTAAGGAGGTAAAGAGTGCGACAAAGCCACTTAACGCCAGCCCTCCGGCGATCAAGAGCAGAACGGTTTGTCCGCCAAGCGGCCCGAGCAGCAATCCTCCAACGGCTGCGCCCAGTGGTTCGGCTCCGTAGGACAGGAAGCGGAACGCGCTGTTTACGCGCCCTTGCAGGTGTTCAGGTGTCTGCGAGAGGCGATAGGTAACGAGTGTCACGCCATAGAGCGGCCACATGAAGCCCGTCACTAACACGCCTACAATCAATAGCGGCGCGGACGCAGCCAACGCCAGTACCAGCGCCGCGCCAGTCCACAACATCATAGAGCCGAGGATAATCTGCCCGAAGCGCAGACGCTCTCTTATCCAGGGTGCTATGAGGCCACCCAGAACACCGCCCACTCCTTCCGCGCTCAGCACAAAACCCAGTATCTGTACGTCGATATGCAACGGGTCGCGCGCCAGCACGATGATAATAAGCGTGATGGGACTTTGCAGGAAATTCACCGCAGAGGTTAGCAAGACCATGATACGCAACAGGCGCTGCCCCCACAGGAAACGCAGCCCTTCGGCGATCTCCTTATACAAAGCGCGTCGTTTTTCTGTCACGCGCTCCTTTTGAAAGGATACACGAATGAATAACAGCGATACGACCGAGATGAGGTACGAGATGCTATCCGTCACATACGCCAGGATTGTTCCCGTCTTCACCTGGGAGGCAAGCGCGATAATGAAGGCTCCCAGGCTGGGACCGAAAAGCGTTCCGACATATTCTGTAATGGTATCAAACGCATATGCCCGTGCCAGGTGAGCAGGTTCTACCACCTGGGGCAGAGCAGCAATTTGCGCAAGGCTGAAAAACACATACCCCGTACCCTCAACGAAGGCCACGATATAGAGGTGGACGAGTGCTACGTGTCCCAGCGCAAAGGCCAGCGGCACAGAACCCAGCGCAAGCCAGCGCACCGCGTCGCAACAGATCATGGTTATTTTGCGGCTCCAGCGATCGACCAGCGCCCCGGCCAGCAAGCTGAACAGGAGATATGGCGATTGCCGCACAGCCACCATCAAGCCCGCCTGAGCGGGAGAATGGGTTAATGCCAGCACAAGCAGGGGCATCGCCAGCCTGGAAACGTTCGAGCCAAGCACCGAAACGGTCTGACCGTTCCACAGCAAAAGAAAGTCCCTGTTACGCCACAATGAACGTCTCCGGCCGCGCTCCTCTTGAGATGTTTCTATCTGATTCAAAGCAAACCTTTCCTTCTTCACATTCAAACGTCGAGTGTCAAGTCAGCGTGAAAGAAAAAAGGAGGAGCGCGAGCATAGGAAAATCCACCAGGGTGTACTGGCGGCTTAATCGGCTTTTGTCTAAGATAAACGTAACAGGTTTGTAGCCAGAAGATGCTAACGAGTTACGAGTCAGAAGAGCGCGAACATGGGCTTTCCTTTACATTCTCAATTACTAAAATCCTCATGAATTTTGTCGATCAGCACCGACCATCCTTGCAAACTGCCCATCTGGCCCTGTTATCCTGAGCGCAGCGAAGGATCTCTCCCGCCACGCGCAGATCCTTCGCTGCGCTCAGGATGACAATGGGAAGCACAGGATGGCAGGTCGAGCGCGTCAGGGAAATCTGCAAACAGAACTATGATTGATCGTTCAGCGAAAGCGTCAACGTTGGCGCTTGCACTTTGTGTTCGTCGGAGATCGGGACGATCGCCGTGCCGACCGCGAAGAATTCGATGATATGCGAACCCCAGCCGTGACTTTTTTCCTGCACGCGCATACCGACCACACCCTGCGCCGCAACGCCCATCGCCTCGGCCTGCATCCGTTCCATCGCCAGTTCGCGCGCATCGTACAGCGCCTGTGTGAAATTCGCCATCTCCACGTTCTGTCCAACCTGCTTAAACCACTGGCCGAGGCTCTGGTGCGCCACATGATAGACGCAGCTCCCCATGACCATGCCCACCGGGCGATAGCCAGCGCGCAATAGCGTCCAGAAATCCTGGCCGGAGAGATCAGAGGTGAACGGCAGGCCGCGCGCGTTGCGGAAACTCTGGCCGCTGCGCGAGCGAACAGCCGTGCCAACGGCCATAAATTCGGCCAGCGCCTCGCCCCATTCATAGCGCGTTACCTCGAGCCTGACGCCGATAATGCCATCCGCGCCCAGGATATTGGCCTCTTCCTGCATACGTGTCATGGCTAAATTGCGCGCATAATACATGGCCTGTGACAGAACGGTCATTTCCTGATTCTGGTTGTAGTTCGCCATCTTGAAGCCGATATGATAAATCGAGCTGCCCATCACCAGGCCCAGCGCATCAAACCCCGCCTCGCGCGCCAGCAAAAATTCATTGACCGACAAATCGCTCGTAAAGAGTCCCCGGTGGGTCGCATCGCCGCGCATCAACGCAAGGCGTTCGCGCGCGTGCTGTGGGAGATCGCCTCCCGGTTGCTGCTGGGGCGCGCCCGGCTGCTGTGGAGGCGCTCCCTGTGGTGGTTGCCATGCCATAGAAATACTCCCCTTCTTAAAAAAATGAACAAAAATAAAGACAATGAAAACTTTCGCCGAACTTAGCGTACCAGAAAGCGCGACAGCGCCAGATGGGCTTGCTGGTTATGCGCGGCAAATTGCGCCAGTGCCTGTGCGATTTCCTCTATCCATTGCTCAACCGGAATTTGCTCCGAACTCAAGACGATGCCGCGTACAAAGTGCGAACGCTGCGCCAGCAACGGCCCCTGGCGCTCCTTGCCCATGCGATATTGAAAGTCGCCCAGCGTCACCGAGATCTCCTTTACCGGACGCTCGCGCGAAAACAGGCTGGCGTGGCGAGTCACCTTTGTATGGGTAGGCAACGCGCCCTCAAACTTCACCGCCAGCGCCTCTAAAAACGCGCCCACATCGGTATAGTCAGCGCGTAACGACGCCGCATATAACTCAACCTGCATCGATCGAGAGGAATCATCCTGCATATCGCTTTCCCCTGCTTGAAATACCTGACTGCCTTGCAGTGTATTATAACACGATAATTTACCTCGACAATACCGCAGATTTACCTGTTCAATGGTGACTGATCGAAATGGGCGTTGATCTCCAACATCCACGATAGGTCCGTACCCGGCGCGATTTCCTGTGGCGCGGCATCTCTGGTGAAGAGACGCGCGCCTGCTATACCACCCAGGCGCAGTTTCGCATTGCTCCGTCGCAGCCAGGAGCCTTCGCGCATACCCAGCACCGGCACATCGTTCTCCTCAAGGAACTCTTCGATACGCCGGGCGCGCGTCTCACCCATGTGAGTCGAGTTCGCATCAGCATCGAGGTAGTGCGGGTTGATCTGAAAGGGAAACAGGCCAAACGCTTCAAACGAGCGCGGCTGTACAATTGGCATGTCGTTGGTAGTACGCAGACTGGGACAGGCCATGTTCGAGCCTGCGCTCGAACCCATATAACGAAGTTCACCATCAAAGACGCGCTGCCGCACGATATTGAGCAAGTCATGCTGTTGCAGCGTTTTGAGCAGGCGAAAACTATTGCCCCCGCCGACATAGAGTACCCGCGCCTCCTCAATGGCCTGGCGGGGAGACTCGAACGTATGCACTCCTCTAACGCTAAGACCAGACGGGGCCAGCCTCTCCTGTATCCCGGCTGTATAACCGTCATAGTCCGCCAGGGCATAGGGAACAAAATGGACGATACGCTCATCGCCCATAAACTCTTTCAGCGCATCTACAGCGTGTTCCAGATAGCTCATGCCAAAGACCGATGAACTGCTCAACAAAAATAAATTTACAGACATGGATAGCCACCTCTCCTTTTAGATGCAATAATTTCAAAGATATGGTATCGTATCACACAAAGACCATAAGGAACAGATTCCTGAACTGATGGCGAAATATCACTTACGCGACCCGCGAGGATAAATCGAGCTAAGCACTGGACAAACGCCCAATTTCAGGGTATAGTATTATGTAAAGCAAGCGGGCTTTATTATAAGCAATATAAAGCCTGCCCTGCCTCTGACCATCCTCTTTTATTCCTCACTCTTGTTCCAAATCTCACAACGGAACGACTACGCGTCCTCAAGGAGGCATCCCCATGCCAGAACTTTCCCCGACGGGCGAAATCGCCAGCTTTCTCGATGTCAACCAGTTTCAGCCGGGCAGGACACAATTCGCCTGTGGCTTCTTTGCCTGCGCGGTCGTCAAATCAATGTCTCCGATTGGTCAAAAACCCACGCAAACAGCACAGGAGATGATTACCGAGGCCGAGCAGTGGTATGCGCGATTCGATGGTGACAACTCTATACGCAACATGGATGGTATGAGCCTGCAACAGCTCTACAATCTCCTGGCGCAAATCGGCCTGCGGTACCGGGCAAGCGCGATGAACAGCGACACATTACGTGCATGGCTGCGGCTGGGCTATCCTGTAATCGTGGCGTGCGGGGAAAGCAGCATTCATGATCTCGCGCTGGATGATAGCATCCCCTACCCCTGGCATCCCTCCGGCAACCATATCATCGTGCTGAGCGGAGTAACGCACGACGATAACTTCCTTGTCCGCGATAGCGCCAACGTCACCGACCTCTACAATCCGAACAGCCTGCGACCCGGTCCGCGCAGGTACGATGCCGCTAAATTGCAGATGGTGAGCGCAACGGTGGTAATTCCCGCCTGGCTGCCAGTGCCGCCCGATGGCTTTGATCCCCTCAAAGATACCTTCGTGCCAATCGTTCCGCCCGGTTGGCATGATGACGGCACGACATTGACTGCACCCAACGGTCACAAGGTCGCGCGCGGTTTCCGCGAATACGTCCTCGCCAACCACTGGCATCCGGCCAACATGCCCCTACAAGAGGAACAGGGACACAACCCGCTCGAAGAATCCAATCCCGCGCTGGGTGGTGGCACACAACAGATTTTCAACTGGGCAGCCCTCGAATGGACACCCGCGCGCGGTGTCTTCGTAGGCTGGATAGGTCAGGAATTTTTGCGTCTGCGCGCCGACAAAGTCGCGCTACAGGCACAGCTAGCCGCTCTCGAAGCGCGGGGAAACAAATGACACACGCGCAGGAAACCTCCACGAACCATCCCATTTCACCGGCTAACAACATGCCATTGCAGGCTGATCTCGTGCTTGAAGGTGGCGGCGTGCGTGGCATCGGCCACGTTGGCGCGCTCAGTGTCCTGGAAGAGAAGGGCTATCAATGGGTCAATATCGCCGGTACGTCGGCAGGCGCGTTTGTCGCCGCCCTGCTCGCGGCTGGCTACAAGGCCAGCGAGCTGTACGACATCATGAAAAACGAGGTGCAGTTTTCACGCTTCGCGCATGATCCCGGCCTTGATGGTGTTATACTGGTCGAAGCGTTGCATATGTTGCAACGCGCAGGCATCCACACCGGGAACTTCATCGAAACGTTCATGCGGCAAAAGTTGAGCGCGAAAGGCATCGTCAAGTTCGGCGACCTCGTTTTGAACGCACAGGAGCCGAAACATTCAAATTTTCGCTACCGCCTCGCGGTCATCGCCTCGGATATTAGCACCGGCTCAATGTTGCGCCTGCCACAGGATATGCTGCATTTTGGACTCGACCCCGATGAACTGGACATCGCCCTGGCTGTGCGTATGAGTACCAGCATCCCGTTTTTCTTCATGCCCGTTCACAAAAAGCACGCTGACGGCAGCGCCAGCCTGATCGTAGACGGCGGATTGCTCAGTAACTTCCCGGTCTACCTTTTCGATGTACCTGACACGCCGCGCCGTCCAACCTTCGGCCTGCGCCTGGTTGACGCGCCACCCACACCAGAGCAGCCCTGGCCACCCAATCCTACCGGCAATGCATGGCAAATAGGCCACGCCCTGCTCAACACCCTGCTACGAGCGCACGACAGGCTCTACATGGACGATCATACCTACGTCCGCACAATTGCCATTCCGGTACATGGCATCAGCGGCACAAAGTTTGACCTTAGCCCCCAGGAGGCCGATACCCTCTACCAGAATGGCCGCAACGCCGCCGCGCAATTCTTCTCAAGCTGGGACTTCGAGGCGTACAAAGCCACCTATCGTAACGGCCACCCTCCCAGAAGCCGCCGCGAACGGCTGCACGAACATATGAAACGTGCGGGATAACCTACGGACGAATGGCAGCCAGCAATTCGGCGCAGGTGATAGAGAACACCGGAAGTTCGCCAGAATCTTCCATGCTCCACCATGCGGAGAGCATCGCCTGCGCAACTGCCCAATCGCGTATACGCGCGCGATCAAACCCCAATTGCTCGGAGAGTTGATCTATACGCCGGGCGAGAATCCGTCCGGGATATGGCATATCGAGCAATTGCGGCATAGGATTGCGCAGCCACGCGCCCGTTTCGTAGGCTGGCTCGCCAACGACTCCTTTGGGGTCAATCGCCAGCCAGGGTTCTCGTTGGGCAGCCAGGATATTCTCGTGGTGGAGATCACCATGCAGCAAAACTGGCTCCGCCATTGATGCGCTCAGTTCTCGATACAACGTCTCGGCCTGCTCAAGCAGCACTTTGGGAAAAGGGCCGGTCCCGCCGCCGTAGCGTTGCCGCAAACGATCAAAACCTTTCCCCCAATCCTGAACGGTCTTAAACGGATGGTTTTCCGGCACAGGACACCAAATCTTTTGCATAACGGAGATTGCGCACGATGTGGATAGCTCATCGTCCTCTACCTCACTGAGCATGGTGCCAGGCATGAGACGTTCCAACAATATAATCTCTTCAGTAGTATCGCAATCCACCAGCCGTACCATGCCATGCCCGTCAACCAGCCGCAACGCCTCCGGTTGCTGCGGAAACTCATCGGTCAGCGAACATACCTTCACCACAAGCTGCCTACCATCGGCATGGACAACCGGGGCCACATAGTTGAACGACAAAGCAAACGGGGGACCAATGGTAATATCCCAACGTCGCTCACAGTTCGCCAGTACCGTTGGCAGGCGATCCAGCCAGGCGACAGCCTCTTCTCCATTCATGACAATCATATCGCGTCTGAAATTATCGGGGATCTCAAACATATTTCGTTTTCTCCGTTTACGGGCGCTGCTTACCGCATACATGCCCTCTTAATACACATTCTAAAGGAAATGGTAAAACCTTCATACGGGAATTAGCAGGGCGGTGCGCGAACAGGAGAAAAAACGAAGCAGAACCAACAGTAAGTATATTCATTCGTGTTCTCACAAATGAACTTCGATGGGGCAAAATTATGCTGGAATGAACATCAACGTCAATAACGGGTGAACATAATCGTTCCTTCTATAAGCGAACAGGTATAGACTATATAACCGAATTGTATCACATGCACTTCTCTGTTAGCAGTCAGGGGTTCAAATCCCAGAACGGCGACGTGAATCCAAGTTCTGTCCAGAGCAAATTGATCTCGTCTGTTGTCTTGCGCCGCCAGTCAAACTCCATACGATCATGATACCAGGCTTGCGCAAGTTTCCATTGTTGCTCGAGCGAAATGACTGCCCCGCGCGGTTGATGCCATTGCCGGCACCAGCGTTCAACATGCTCCTCCGACCGGAAGAGAAGGATCGTTTTTCAAGCGAAGACGACGTTCTTCCACCAATCCTTCGGCGGAATAGCGAAATGAACCAGCCCTGCCGCATTCAACAGCTCGCCATTGCGGATTTCTATCCTCATGGCATCATTACAACAACCGCAGGCGGTGACAATGCGAGCATCTTGTTTCAGCGTGGCGGGAATACCGAGAGCATCCCATATGCAATTGCCCCACCACGCACGCTCACCGACTTCCACATAAAAGGCGGTTGGAACCGCAGAAAAGGGTTCTGCCATCAGAATCTCGCCATTATTTTGTAGAACAAGCGCCTTTCCTTCCGCCAGCCGACTGTATGCCACCTGGATTTGAGAAACAGTGCTTGAAAGAGCCTGCGCGCATTGAAGTAAGGTAGGAGCCTGCTCGTATTTCACAAAATACTCATAGATATAATGACGTACCTGTTTGTCAAATAGCTCAGGTTGTGGCGTTTGCGTCACATCACGTTAGCTCCTTCTATACAACTGCATAAATCTTCAGATTATTCTTCAAGAGCCACACGATAATACGCCATTTGAGTTGGAGCTTCCTCTACGCCTACCATGATGCTCTGTATACTGGCAACATTGTATGCAGCGAGTGCGGTGCGCAATTCGCCGCAGATATATTCCGCCAGCCGTTCAGCCGTTGAATTATCGATGGGTAGTTCGATAACATCAGCGCGCGGAAAAATGTAGCGTTTCTCGCCGAAGCGCACCTCCCACTCATCAGGCAGTTCTTTAAGTTCAAGATGTGGATTATGCATGGGCAGCAGGAAACGGTGATTGAGTCGCTGGCAAATCTCCCTGGTTAGCTTTTTGATGATGGTGAAATCGAAGACCAGCTTATCCTCGTTCAACGTGCCTTCCATCTCAACCAGCACGCCGTAGTTATGCCCATGCAAACGCTCGCACTTCCCACCAAACGTGATGAAATGCGCCGCGCTAAACTTGAGATTGCCACCCTCTACTTTTACTTTGCGCGAAACTTTTCCTTCTGTCATATATGTTCTCTTCCCTGCGATAGTATACCTTTCGTAAAGGATTGTATCACAGGGAGATAGGTATCTAACGTCACAGGAGCAAAAATGTGACAGAAGCTACTCAGAAGACGCCAGCCAGACCTGAACACTGCCATCATTGCCTGTCGAGGCGATGCGTTTGCCATCGGGCGACCACGAGGCAGTAAAGATCGCGCCCGCATTCCCGGTTAAGCCCAGATACGAGAGGAGGAGCGTTCCGACAGGAATATCCCAGACCTGCACGCCCTGATCGCTGGTGAAGGCCAGGCGTTTGCCATCAGAGGCCCACATCAGCCCGGTTGTAGTAGACTGCCCGCCCTGACAGGTGAACAGGATTTCTCCCGTCGCGGCATCCCACACCTGCACCAACCCTCCGGCAGCCGAAACAATCTGCCTGCCATTAGGCGTCCAATCCAACGCCGTCACACCGCGCAGGGAGAGCAGCGGGGGCAGCAGAACATCCCCATTCAAAGCGTTCCACACCTGTGCCTGTCCATTCTGGTCTACTATAGCGAGACGCTTCTCATCGGGCGACCAGGCAGCAGTGGATACTCCTACATTTTGCTTTTGAAGCTTCCTCAGGACATGTCCTGTAGTGGCATCCCAAACCTGTATCAAGCCTTTTCCGTCGATCATGCCGACATGTTTGCCACCAGACAGCCAGGTGACATATACCATACTCTGAGCCTGCTTTACAGAGGGCAGCAGGGTTGCACCTGTCCTGGCATCCCAGATCAAGACGGTCCCGTCATTGCTGGCGGAAATCATGCGCTTGCTATCGGGCGACCAGGCTAAACAGGTAATGGTACTACCGTTCGAATGCCCTTTACAGATGGCGATAGCCGTCGCGGTCTCGGCATCCCAGACCTCCACAACTCGCTTCCCAACGACTGAGGCGATACTTTTGCCATCGGGCGACCAGTCCGCGCTTGCGAAACTATTCCGGTAGGTAATTTCTGTATTACCCACAAATGTATCCCAGACCTGAATAGTCGCATCAATCCCTGCCGAGACAGCATGTTGGCTATCGGACGACCAGGAGACTGCATTGACCTGCCCGGTGTGACCCTGACACAACAGGAGGAAAGGCGTATAATAGCCATCGCCACCTCCTCCCGAAAAGATTGCATCTCCCCCTGACTTTACATAAACATTGCCAACGGGGAACTGAATAACGGTGTCTTTTGGCGGCGACGAATTCCAGATATAGACCGACCCATCGGCCTGTCCGGTGATAAAGCGTTTGCCATCGGGAGACCAGTCAACACGCATGATGTCGCTGTTGGAGTCTTGATACTGAAAGAGCAAGGTACCTTTTGCGGCATCCCAGATAGACAGGGTACTTCTGGCGGTCGCAATATGCTGGCTATCAGGCGACCACACAACGTCAATAGCACTGTCCTTCGTATCATCAACCTGAAATGTGGTAATGCGAGCGGCGGAGGCAGCATTCCACACGCGCGCATCCCCTTTCACGCTTGCTGAGATGATGCGTTTGCCATCGGCTGCCCAGGCAAGCGCGATCACTGCTTCGGTATGCTCGCGGTAGCTAAGGATATTTGCGCCCGTCGCGGCATTCCAGATTTGCACCGTCTTATCTTCGCCCGCCGAGGCAAGCAGACGACCATTGGGCGACCAGGCGATAGCAAAGACGCGGCCAGTATGCCCCCGGTAGATGAGCAGCGCCTCGCCGCTAGAGGCATTCCATACCTGAGCCGTGCCGTCTTCGCTCGCTGATGCGATGTATTTCCCATCGGGCGACCACGCCAGATCGGTCGCCGCCTTGCTGTGTTTACGGTAGGTGAAAAGCGCGTTTCCCTCCACAAGAGCGCCTGCTTTGCCAGTTGCAGACCAGATTTGTATCGTCCCATCGCTGCTGGCCGAAGCAATCAATTTTCTATTGGGAGACCATGCCGCGCTATTTTCGGCGCTGCCGTTTTGATACAGGAGAACAGGAACATCTACTATGGCCTGAGAGCCAGAGGCATAGAAGTATAGCGGTCCCGAGGGTGCGGAAATGAACGTGGCTCCCGATGCATGGGAGCGGTGCAATAGCAGATCGCCTGCCGCGATCAGGCCGCCTGCTGCCAGTCCCAGGCCAGCCAGGCCGACCAGTATCCTGCGCCGCGTCAGGCTAAAGGAGGTAAGCAATGGCGGCGCGGGTTTTATGCCATTCCTGAGCGGCGGGACAAACAGGTAGCTGAGCAAAAGGCCAATGATACCCGCCATGAAAATTGACCCTGACCAGATAGTAAGCGGCCACCAGACATTTTTGAACAACCTGAGATCGAGAAAGTAAAGCAGGAACAGGCAGACAGGCACGACAAATACAAACAGGCGCAATGCCCCGGCACGCTCCGCCGATGGTTGGAGCAGCCCATAAAAGACATCAGCAGCCAGACCGCTCAGAATTGCCACAGGAATCAGGATATAGTTACCCAGCAGTATACAGGCCATAGAAAGGCTAATACCCAGCATCACAGTGAAAGTTCCCAATGGCACCCGCTGCCTCCGTATGATAAGCAGCATGGTGCCGATCAGCAGCCCACTTTGTAGCAAAATGCTCAGCACGCCCCATGACTCGACGAGATCATTCAGGTAAACGGTTAAGTATGAAGACCCTCCCGGTCGAAAAGCTGACGTTGCCGCGAGCGAGACAAAGGGATGAGCGAACGAGGTCATAAAAGCCAGCGCGCCCAGCACGTATGTGAGCGAGATAATAAGCGGGAGTTGCGAGAACCAGCGCGGCTTCGTTGCCGTCTCTGGACACAACCAGGCCGCGCGCAGTGGGCCACTAACAATAAGAAGACCACCCGCCGCCAGCATCAGATGTGTTGGACTGAGCAGGGTTGCCAGTTCCACATCGAAGCCAAACAGGGTATGCCAGAAGAAGTCGCCAATCCCACCAATACCAAAAACCACGATACCCACCAGCGAGAAGCCATAGCCCGGCGGGACGGCAGCCCACCACAGATAGCCCTTCCTGACGTTGCGCGCGAGCGTCACGCCCAGGAAAATCACGACGGACAAGAAACCGGAGTAGAGGACGGCGTGCCAGGGGGTAAAGAAGGTATCGATGATGTTAAAGTGATTGTGCGCCCAGCCATCGATGTACACACCTGCCAGCAGCCAGCTACACAGGAGAATCATGACCCAATCAAACCTGGCGCTTCCGGCTACTCGTTTGAAAACTGCCGCCTGCTCGACCTGATCTTCCTGTAGATTTGCGCTCATTTCCTTCTCCCGGCATCGTTTCAAAAGAGCAGTTGATATACAATGGAACACTACAGGTTAAGTATAACCGACGATCAGGTTTATGGATAGTCTCAGAAAGGCGAAAAGGCCAACAATTACCTTTCTAATAAGTGACGTATCTTGAGCGCGATTTGTAAAGACAGTCTCAATTCGGGGTCTTCCAACGAGTGACCCAGCAGTTCTTCGATACGGCCCAGGCGGTAGAGGAGCGAATTGCGGTGCAAATGCATGGCGCGAGCGGTCTCGCTGAGGTTGCCATTGTAGCGAAAGAAGTTTTCGAGCGTGCCTATGGGATCGATGCTGCCACGCGTGTCGGCGTCGAGCAGGGGGCCAAGTGTTTCTTCATAAAAAGTCGTCAGTTCATAGTGTCCGTGCAGGTGAAAGAGCAGCCGGTAGATGCCCAGTTGCGCGAATGAATGCAGTTTCCCGTTGCCAAAGAGCCTGCGCCCGATTTCCAGCGCCTGCTGGGCCTGTTGATAGGACTGCGGAATGGCGGAGAGCGTGCGGGCAAGATAACCGACGCCGCCGGAATAGGCAGGCGATACGCCGAATGCCCCATTGCCCTGCTGCGCGCGCGCCAACGCTCGTTCCAGGTGCGTCAAGACGGCCTCTTCATTTTCAGCTTCGGTCTGTTTATCATCTCCCGTTACTGGCAGCAAGGCAATCAGGCGGCGAGCTTCGCTGGAAATCCAGGCGGCAGGCCACGCGCGCAGCAGTTCTTCGCGCAATCTCCTTTGCCACTGCGGGTGCAGACCGCTCTGCGCGTAGTCGGGTTCATCCGGCGACAACTCGAATATGACAGGCACTTGCATCGAGGACATGTCGTAGCCCAGCAGGCGCGCGCGCGCCATCATCTCTTCGGATTGCGCATAGTTGCCCTGCAACACGTCCATCAGCGCTTCGGACTGGTAGCGGCTCTCCACCTCGCTGCGTTCGCGTTCGCGCGCAAACTCCAGCGCCAGGATCGGGGCGACGAGTCCAAGAATGAGGCGTTCGAGGTAATCAAATTCGCCCTCGTGTCCGATAATCGAGAGCCAGCCAACCACGTCATGACGCGCCTGGATGGGTACCATATTGCGCACAAGACCCACGCGCTTGAGCGATTCTTCGTTCAGAGGTTCATTCTGGAAGGCGCGATAGGCTGACGGCACTGCCTGATAACGCACTTGCATCGCGGCATCTTGCACCACAATCCACTTATCGCTGATACGCGCGAGTTGTTCGCAAATGCCCTGGATACCCGCGCCATGCGCGCTCAGTTGCATCAGTTGATGTGAGATTTCGGTGGCTCTGCGCTCGTTCTCGCCGCGAAATCCCACCACAAAGGTAATCACCTCGCGCTCAATCTCTTCAAGCATCGAAGTGGGTGGGAGCAGAAGCAATGGGAAGCGCAACGAGTTCGCCAGGCTAATCGCTTCCTGATCGAGCGCATCGAGCAATGGAGCCGCGACCGCGACGGCAGCTACACCTTCCTTAAAGAGACTGTCCAACAGATGCGGCAGCGTCTCATCCAGGCGGCGCAACTGTGAGAGCGAAAGCAGGGCAAGCTCCCCTCCGCGCACGCTCTCAAAGGCTGGCAGGCGCGCGCGCATACGGGTAGCCCATGTGACGCGGCGATGCAATCCCTCGGTTCCCGCCACCAGTTGCGCCCCTCGCGGAGCTAGCAGGCTCAGGATATGACGGACCGACGCCGACGATATTGGAGAAGGAGCAGTACTCATCGTCTACATCACATTAAAAAAGGGAAAGCGCGGCGTTATCGCCGCGCTGTCGATGTGGCCGCAACGCCACTGGCTTTTTGATTCGCCTTGCGCTTCAATTCGTACTTCTTAGCCTTGATACGATGCTTGCGCAATGCGACTCTTTTTGTCTTATTCATGCTAGATTTCCTTTCATATCCATTTTATCGTACAGGGACATTATTCTTCGCCCTCCATACCGCCCTCAAATTCGATCTCGGTCAGTTCTTCGGGTTCGTCACCGCCGTCAAAGTATTCATCGTCGTTGGTAACGTCGTCATCATCGTCGCGGTCATAACGCAACATGCTGTCTTTGGTGTAGGCGCGAATGACTTCGCCACCGCCCTGAGACGGGAAGCTCACCTTGCCGAACATGTTCGGGTGCTGGTACTCTTCGCGGATCATCAGGCGCACCTGCCCGTTTTCCATCGCCAGGATAGCCGCCGCATAGCGGTTGCCGCCCTCCATGAAATTAATAATGCGATTCGCCAGGCGCGGTTCCACCTGCCCGATGTCCTCGCCAGCGGCGTTACGCACCAGCAGGGTATGCCCGATGACATACAACTGCACGCGGTCGCCCACGCCTACCTTCGCCAGCGCGTTAGCCGATTGTATATTGATCAGATCGGTCAGACCGGTCTTGCCCGTCTCTTCAATGAAAAGGCGCGGATCGATACGCTCGGTGCCTGTGTGCAGTTGCGCAGGTTCTTCCTGAAGCTGCGCAAGCCTGTCCAGGTTCTTTTTGGCGATGGTATTCTTCGGGTTATATTTCAACGTTTGCGAATAGGCCGTGCGCGCCTCGGCAAATTGCCCCAGCTCGCTGTGCGCCTTTCCCAGACGATTATACGCATCCGGCTCAAAAGGGAAAAGACTCAAGATGTTCTTATTGGTGGCGACTGCATCTTCCCACTGGCCCGCCTGCGCCTGCTGAATAGCCAGGTCAGTCCATTGTTTTTTCAGTCGCGCCTTCTCTTCCGCCGATTGGGTCTGTGCCATATAGCTTCCTCCTCTATCCCGCTGGGATGTATCAAGAATGTGTGCATATTATAACGCAACCGCGCAACCCTGCAATGACCAGGATGTAGCGCGTTCAATCTGTACCTGCACCAGATCGCCGGGCTGGACAAGCCGCGCCTCCGCTTCACTCTCTGCGGTGGGCTGTGGGAAGAATACCAGCTTATTAGCGCGGTTGCGCCCTTTCCACTGCTGGCGACCATGCGCATCATTGGCCTCTTCAACCAGCACTTCTTCTACCTTGCCCAGCAACGGCTGATTCAATTCAAAGGCGATACGCGCCTGCACCTCTTCCACGGCATGGAGGCGGCGTTTCTTCTCCGCCAGTGGCACATCATCTTCCCAGCGCGCCGCTACCGTGCCGGGCCGCACAGAATAGGCCGCCACATGCACTACGTCAAAGCGGATTTCCTCAAGCAGGTCGAGCGTGTGCTGGAATTCTTCTTCGCTCTCACCGCAAAAGCCTACAATAATATCGGTTGAAAGCGAGACGCCGGGCCACAGGGCGCGCAGGCGCGTAATGCGGTCGCGGTACTCGTCGAGCGTGTAGCCACGTTTCATGCGCCGCAGCAGTTCATCATCGCCCGCCTGCACCGGAATATTGACGTGTTCGCACACTTTGGGCAGCGCGGCCATGCGTTCGATCATGCTATCGTTCATGTGACGCGGGTACGAGGTCATGAAGCGGATGCGCTCCAACCCGTCGATCTCGCTGAGATGCGTCATCAACTCGGCAAGGTCCGGCTTGCCCGGCAAATCCAGCCCGTAAGCCTCGACGGTCTGGCCGAGCAGCGTCAGTTCTTTCGCGCCTTTGGCGACCAGCGCGGCGGCTTCCGTCACCAGTTCGTCAACCGGGCGGCTGCGTTCGCGTCCCCGGCGATACGGCACGATACAATAGGTGCAGACCTTGTTGCAGCCCAGCACGACGGGCAGCCACGCGGTAGGGCTGGCCTGCACCGGTTCAATCTTCGTGGGATAGTGGGCGGTGCGCTCGCCCATCTTAGGCGTAATCGCCATCGGCAACACCGTCCGTTTGCCAACGGTAATGGTAGAGGTAGCAAAAGTTGGCAAAATGCGCTCGATAGGCTCAACGGGTATGGGTTCGTCGGGCGGCATAAACTCAATATCTAGGCAGCCCGCGCCAGAGATGGGCGTCCAGCGTTCCTCCAGGAAGCGCGGCAGGATGTCGGCCTGCTCGACCTTCATGAACAGATCGATATGCGGATAGCGTTTGCTCAATTCGTCGATGGTCTTCTGACTACCAATCATACAGCCCATGAGAGCGACCAGCAGATCGCTGCGTTTCGACTTGGCATGTTTCAACTGTGCAAGCTGGTTGTGCGCCTTCTCCTCCGGCGCTTTACGCACACTGCACGTATTGAGGATGACCAGGTTAGCCTGCTCCATACTCGCCTCTTCCCAGCCCATTTCGTCGAGGAGCGTCTGAATACGCTGCGAGTCGGCCTGATTCATCTGGCACCCCACCGTCCAGATATGATATTTCCCTCGCGCAATGCTGGTAGTCGCTGTGGTCATCGCGTCGCCTCTCTAAGCCCTCTAGTGCAAGAATTTCGTTCTATCGTTATGCAGATTGGAATACAAGGATTTCCTTTTCTAAGGACGGCATTATAGCACACTTCTGAAAAGTTTCATAGCATTTTCGTTAGCTGGCTCAAGGTCAATGAATGCTATGAACGAGGGCAAGATGAACATCTATGAATTCGGTTCATCTTCAATCAGTTCAGAGGCAGGCACACCCAACGCCGCCGCCAGCTTATTCAGCGTGGTCGTGGTGACTTCTTTGTACGGATTTCGATAAATGGCTTTCACAGTGTTATAAGCCACATCAGAGGCACGCGACAATTTACCCAGGCTAAATCCCTTTTCCTGGGCGACCTCTTTCACTCGCAAGCGTATCATTGGCTCTCTCATTGCATAGTAATGCAGGGATTGTACCAGCAAGTACGTATTGACAGAAGTATCATGCTCAGTATATATTGCTCAGTACGTACTTACATTACAATATTGAGATAGAGAGAGGATACCTGAAGGATGAAGACGGCAAAAACCCTGTGGATGTTGGACGTTCCATATAAGGATATAAGGGCAAGTCTACTCGTCCCACTCAACGCGGAAGACGAACAAGAAGCATGGATAGAGGCGCAACGCTGGGCCTTACAGCATGAGCGAGTGCTTCCCACAAATGCTACGATAGTACACTTCGCAAACGGGTTCACTGTATACAGGCGCGTGCTGCCTGGAAGTATAGAGGAAAATTGAGCGAGCGAAATGATGAGTGACCAATCGCATAGTTTTGTATTTGTTCTAAGGGATTTTGAAAAAGATTGATCTTATCCTACATGGTATGTGTCCACAATCCTTTTCATAGTTTTACTGCGCTTTTTATAGTTTTGAGTATCGTGACCTGTCGGGCATTATTATATTGTAAATTGTCTTTGCTTCATCTAGCTGTTTTTGAGTGACCTTAGCCCCACTCAGGTAGGTTTCGCTTAAAATAGCATCAAGCAAAGAGGCATTGCTCAAAATAGCATCGCGCAGGTTGGCTTTGCTCAGATTGGTCATGTCCAGGCCAGCTCCGCTTAGATCAACTTCACGCAGGAGCCCTCCGGTCAAATCGGCTCCGGTCAAATCGGCTCCGCTCAAATCGGCTCCTTCCAGCCTGACATTGCTCAGATTGGCTCTGAGCAAGAAGGCTCCACTCATTTTAACTTCATTTAATACAGCCCTGCTCAAAACGGCATCATGCAATTTGGCATTGTACAATTCTGCTCCACTCAGATCGGCTCCACTTAGATCAGCTCTGCTCAGATTGGCGTTGTGCAGGTTAGCCCCCTTCAAGTTCGCTTCACTTAGATTGGCTTCGCTCAGGTTAGCTTCGCTCAAGTTAATTCCACTCAAATCAACTCCGCTCAACTCGACAATACGAGAGTCTCTGTCTATAAGACCCGCTTCATGTAAAAATTGGAGAATATTCGTTTTACGATCGTTATCTAAGCGCGAAAGAACTGTTAATGTCCGTACACGCGCAATTTTTCGCACCTCGTCTTTTTCTTTCGACTCTCGCAGTTTTTTTTCAAGTAAAAGTTCAGACATCTTGTCGATATACGCTTGTAGTAATGCTTCTTGTTGATTATCTACAGCAATATCTCTTTCTGTTCTGCTTGTAGTGAAATTGAAGAGAGATCCACCTAGCGCAAGCACTGCTGGAATTATAAGAAGTTGTAGCCAATCCCAAAGCGTTTTTTGGCTGAGTCCAGTCCAAGACCAATGTAAAAAGTATCCTATAACGATTACCACAGGGAGTGCCAATAAACTCATAGTAGACAAGAAGATTACTACAAGCTCTAGAGGTCTTCTTGTATGTAGCCACTTTGATCGAAGTTTCTCCATCATTGCCTATCCTCTGCTCTTTGATGAAAGAATTTAGCCTGGGAATTTGAAGAGAAATGTCTATGCTTGAGTATATCAAATATACTGTTTTTTGTGTACCTGTGGAAATTCCATTAAACCTCTATAGGTGCATTGCTCAGTTTTGATCAGCATATCCGAGAAAGAAACGGAATTGCTGCCAGAACTGCATTGTCAGATGACTTGCTAAGAGGCCCAGGTATCTCATCATTGATGCCTGAGCCTAACGTATTTGCTATCAAGAAATCAGTTTACAGAACTTACCTCGTCAGCACCTTAAAAGCCAGGTGACGCCCCTTGCCCTGGCTGATTGCCAGCGCGAACCATAGTCCTAACACAGAGTCTACTACGCCGACTTGTTCGACGCTGCCCAGAGAGATCGGCCGGAGTCCTACGTCTGAAATCAACTGCTCGACTGTCGTGCGGGATTCGCCGTCGGTGCCGCAGTAGAAGAGGTCAGCGGGCGTGCCGTCGAAGATGGGATTGGCGAAGTTCTCCCAGCCGAGGGTATTGAAGGCGCGATAGATTCGCGCGTTGGGTGCGTGCTGTTGCAGCGCGGCAAAGCTGTTGAACGTGCTGGCTCCCATTTTATTGGCGGTGTCGATGATAATCTTCCCGTCTAGTTGACTGGCGTATTGCGCAATCGTCGCTTCCATTGCGCCGCCGGGTATGGACATCACCACCACGTCCGGGTTAGTGGCGAGCGCTTCGGCAATCGTACCAATCGTTGCGCGGTCGCCCAGTTCGCCACGCAGCTTGCGCGCATTCTCTCCATTAGGGTTGTTTACGCCAAAGACAACCTGGTGTCCAGAGGCGACCCACTTGCTCCCAAGCGTGCCTCCAATATGGCCCGCGCCAAGAACGGCAATCTTTATGGTTGACATGTTTTTCCTCCTAAAATAGATGTAATACAAAATGGACCTCTGGCCCATTCTTCAAATAGCAACATTTGGGAGCAAACATTTATTCTCTGTTAGAGTACACCTGAGAGCTTCCCCCAAAGGAAGTGCGACAAACGTTTCTAGAAAATGATGTCAAACGTTGACAAATGGATATGTCTATACTATGATTCTCCTATGAAATTAAGTCAGTATGCCAAACAACAAGGGATTAGCTATCGGACGGCATTACGTTGGTTCCGAGATGGAACGATCCAGGGGTATCAAGCGCCATCAGGCACCATCATTGTGACGGAGCGAGAAGCTGTGCAAACAGTTCAGAAAGTGGCAATTTATGCGCGCGTTTCCTCCTCAGAACATCGGGAGAATTTAGAGCGGCAAGCCGAACGTTTGAGTCAGTATTGTACGGTTCGTGGCTATCAGGTGGCTCTGGTCGTCAAAGAGATCGCTTCTGGAGTCAACGATAGCCGCCCGAAATTGCTCAGTCTCTTGAAGGATACGACCATCACACGGGTAGTGGTGGAACATCGGGATCGACTCACACGCTTTGGATTTCATTACATCGACACGCTTTTCTCTGCTCAGGGCCGTGTGATTGAGGTCGTGAATCCCGCGCAAAACGCTACGGAAGAATTGCTGGCTGATCTGACCAGCATTATCTATTCTTTCTGTGTAAGGCTCTATGGGCAACGGCGCGCCAAAAGCAAAACGGAGCGACTGGTACAGGAGTTACAGGCAAA
>DASTKD010000669.1:0-2606 GCA_035716135.1 Ktedonobacteraceae bacterium | reverse complement strand
TTCCGCTATTCCCTACTTCTGGCTGGCGCTCATCCTGCTCTACGTGCTTGGCTTTATGCTCAACTGGTTTCCCATCAACGGCGGCTACGATACCAGCACGGTTGTGCCTGAATGGAGTCCTGACTTCATTCTCAGCGCGATCACGCATGGCATCCTGCCCGCGTTCACCATTGTTGTCAGTTCGATTGCCGGATGGCTGCTCGGTATGCGCAGCGCGATGATTACCACGCTTTCAGAAGATTACGTGCTCATGGCCGAGGCAAAGGGTTTGTCGCAGCGCCGCATCATGCTGCTCTACGCGGCTCGCAACGCCATCTTGCCCAACATTACCAGCTTTGCGCTCTCGCTTGGCTTTGTGGTCAGCGGTGCGCTGCTTACAGAGATCGTCTTTTCCTATCCCGGACTGGGCTTTGCGCTTTACGAAGCCGTCCAGAACCTGGATTATGCCCTGATGCAGGGGCTTTTCATGATTATCTCAATAGCAGTGCTCGTGGCCAACTTTCTGGCCGATCTGCTCTATCTCGCGCTCGATCCTCGCGTGCGCCTGGAAAGGAGCCTGTAATCATGAGCATTCCAACGCCTGAAGTGGGCATGGCTCCGCTGGAAGTCAAAGTGGAGCCGACGGGTTCGCAGCGCTGGCGCGACCTGCGGCGCATGATTTTGCTGAATAAGAAGGTGGCCTTCGGTCTGACGATTGTCGGCCTCTTTGCCCTGATTGCCATCTTCGGCCCGGTGATTTTCAGGCAAGACCCGAATGCCTTCAGCACGGATATCCTCGCGCCGCCGTCGCCTGCCCACTGGCTGGGGACGACGCAGACCGGGCAGGATGTTTTTCTGCAGGTCATCGTCGGCACGCGGGTATCGCTGATCCTGGGCTTTGTAACCGGTCTGATTACCACACTCATCTCTGTCATTGTTGGTATGGCGAGCGCGTACTTTGGTGGCTGGGTTGACGAAGTGCTGTCTCTCTTCACCAATGTCTTTCTGGTGCTGCCCGCGCTGCCGCTCGCTATCGTACTTGCGGCCTTCCTGCCCTACAAAGGCCCGCTCACCATCGGCTTCGTCACTGTGATTACAGGCTGGTCGTGGGGCGCTCGCGTGCTGCGTGCGCAAACGCTCTCTATGCGCAACCGCGAATTTGTGGAGGCTTCCAGAGCAAGCGGGGAGTCATCGCCGCGCATCATTTTCTATGAAATCCTGCCCAACGAAATTGCGATTGTGGCTGTGGAACTGCTGACCACCATTGTCTACGCCATTCTGGCTGAGACCGGTCTGGAATACCTGGGCCTCGGTGATGTGACTACCGTCAGTTGGGGAACGATGTTCTACTGGTCGGGCAACAACGATGCCATCCTGCTCGGTGCCTGGTGGTGGATTCTCCCGCCCGGCCTCTGCATCGCCATTCTGGGCGCGGGTCTCGCCTTCATCAACTTTGGCATCGACGAAATCGCCAATCCACGCCTGCGCAAAGAGACAAAAACAAAAACGAGGAAGCGCAATAGAGGCGTAGGGGCGCAATTGATAGCGCCCGAAAAGCAAAGTTAGCACGTAGGGGCGCAATTGATAGCGCCCGGTAGATACAGCGAGCATTCTATTCATCATGCTATGGAAGGAGAGTAACACAACATATGGCACGTATCAAACTGGCGTATATCGGTGGTGGCAGCACTCGTGCGGCTGGCACTGTAGCCTCATTTATCGCGCAAGGGGAGAGTTTTAACGGCTCCGAGGTGGTGCTGGTTGATCTGAATGAAAAGCACCTTGCCATTGTGCGCACCATCGCACAGAAGCTGGCACGCGCCAGGGGGCTAGATATCACCATCACAACGACCACTAACCGGCGTGAGGGGCTGCAAGATTGCGACGCCGTGTTAACCAGCTTCCGTCCCGGCGGCTTTGAGGCGCGTTACCTGGATGAGAGCATTCCACTCAAGCATGGCGTCATCGGTCAGGAGACGCAGGGGCCGGGCGGCTTTTTTATGGCGCTGCGCTCCATCCATGTCATGAAAGATATTCTTGCCGATATGGAGGCGATTTGCCCCAATGCTCACTTGTTCAACTACACCAACCCCATCAATATCGTCTCGGAGGCTGTTACCCACCATACCTTCATTCCCACGGTTTCGCTCTGCGAGGGGCCAATCGAGGGCAACCGCGAATACGCGGAGATGATCGGCCTTGACCCCGATAAGCTGGATGCTGTCTCCATCGGCCTCAATCACGGCTCGTGGTCTGTGCGCCACCTCTACGATGGGCAGGATTTCATGCCTATGCTGCGCTCAGCCTACGAGCGTATGCTGCGCGATCCCGATGTGTCAACTTACGAATTGCGTATGACGAAACTGGCCTGCATAATGGACTCGCTGCCAAACCATTATTTCCAGTATTATTACTATAAAGATGAAATTTTGGCGGAGTTGCTGGCGAAGCCCACCACGCGCTCGCAGGATATCATGGCGAACGTTCCCGACTACTGGGCGCATTATCGCGAACAGGCCGCTCGCGATGTGCCGGAACTCGATCCCGGTCGTTCGCGTGGCGGGCTGCACGAACTGGAACTGGCGATTGACGTGATGGATGCCATCTATAACGACCGCAAAGAGGTC
>DASTKD010000668.1:0-3470 GCA_035716135.1 Ktedonobacteraceae bacterium | reverse complement strand
TAAACCTTTATCGAATATTTTCTCATATTCTTCATCATCAACATTTGGTAATATTGGTCGGACAGCAATAAAAGTTATTACTCCTATGGCTCTCAAGTTTTGAACAGTCTGCATTCGCATTTCTGGAGTGGGCGTATTAGGTATGGTATCCCCCATTGTCAGGCTCACCCGCACTTTGCGTGAAAAGAGCCGGTCAAAGGGGGTGAGGGAAGGGCAGGTGGCCGATAGAGGACCCGCTGACGCAGCAAATCGAATTTAGCGCGCCCGTACATCATCCGTTTGAGACATTTGAGCCGATTGACGTGTCCCTCGACGACGCCGTTGTTCCAACTCAGCGTCAAGCCCGCTTGCACGGCCTGCTGATCTTTGCGCAATTTCTCCACAAAGTTCTGCATCTCCCGAATATGGCTCTGTTGTGCAGTCTCCATCCAGGCATCGAGCTGTTCGCCTTGCAGGGTCCGTAGTATCGTCAGGAAGCGCTCTACGACTATCATGACCTGTTCGATCTCTGGATGTGCTTGACGCATCTGCACAAGCGCCTGCTGTTGCTCCTTCGTCACATTCTCAGGCCGACGTATGAGCAGGCTGACGGCGGCACGAGGAGTTAAGCCTTGCGGCTGAGCCGAGAAGTCAGTAATCCCCGCTTTGAGTTGCTTGCGCAGATGAGCCACCAGGCGGGCGACTTGTTGGCGTTTGCCTGCATAGCCCATCGCTACAATCTCACGATAGAGCCTAGCTCCGTTGCGGCATCCCTGTTGCCAGCGCTCACGCACATAGGCCTCATAGGGATGGAGCATCCCGGCTTTGACGCGATAGGCTGCCGTTTCGGGATAGGTCTCGGCATAGGCAAATTTCTGCACCGTCATGCGCCCCATGTGGAAACGCCGGGCAATTTCGGAGAGAGTGATCCCTTGCAGATACAGCGCTCGCACCGCCTCGTACTGTTGAATCCTCCTGCTGCGTGTCTGCTGTCGACTCGCTTCCCGCTCTAGCCGCGGAATAGGAACCGAGACAGGAGCAGAGGAGGAAGCAGGGCGGGCTACGACGATCTGTTGTAAAAGGTGCCGATGGCGGTGGAAGATGCGCTCCACCGCCTCGGAGAGGTTCTTCTGTACATGGAATCGGTCCGCCACCTGAATGGCCTCCGGTGCTCCCTTGCTCGCTCCAGTGGCATAGTCTCCTGAGCGGTCTCGGCTGATGAGCTGCACGCCTGGATGGGACTTGAGCCAGCTTTCCAGGCTTGCAGCGGACCGATCAGGCAGCAGCTCGACGACCTGATGATCCTGTAGATCAACCAGGATTGTCCCGTAGGAGACATTGCGCCGAAAGGCCCAGTCATCCACGCCCAGATGAGTGGGGGTGGGATGACTCGCCAGGGGTGTCTTACGCACCAGCCGCAAGAAGGTATCCGCGCTACACATGATGTTCAGCACAGCGGCGATATGAGCTCCTGCTTCGCCACCCAGGGCGAAACCAAGTTGTCTGAGCAGTTCGGTCAAGCGTACCGTCTTGCGGGCAGAGCGCGCCGCCACCTCAGGAACCGTTTCTGCAAAGGTCTTACGCGAACAGGTGGAGTTCTCGCAGAAAAAGCGTCGCACATTCAGCTTCCACTGAACGGCTAAGCCACTGGCAGGTAGATCCTTCAACGACCGTTGATAGTGGCTGTGGACATGTGACGAACTGGTGTGGCAATTAGGACAGCTCCCGTTTTCCGTTGTGCAGCTGACAACGAGCGTGATGCCTTCCTCCGTTACGGTAAGCTGGTCAATTTTGAGCGAAGAATCGGGCAGAAAAATCATGGGAATAGACATGGGGCCTTTACTCACTGGGGTTGGAATTCTTTCTCACATTATTATATCACTTCCTTCACGCAAAGTGCGGGTGAGCCCATTGTCAAGACAATTTTTGACCGAAAATAAGATAAACAGCCATCATAGACAACTTGTTACGAGAGCAAGCCCTGCTTTGAGAAATCCCTCCTTTCATTGACCGGCATAGACGGCAGCCGGTGTGCGATACTCAAGCGCTTGATGCAAGCGCTCGTGATTGTAAAACGTGAAATAGTCTCGTAAATTGCTCACGGCTTCCGCGACAGTCTGATACTCTTTGAGATAGACTTCTTCATATTTCACGCTCCGCCACAAGCGCTCCACGAAAATATTGTCCAACGCCCGTCCTCGCCCATCCATGCTGATTTGGATGCCAGCCGTGGCTAAACGCTGTGTGAAATCATGACTGGTAAACTGCACGCCCTGATCGCTGTTGAAAATCTTTGGCTGTGCGCTCTGCAACGCTTGCTCTAAGGCTCGTAGACAGAACTCCACATCTAACGTGATCGAAACTTCCCACGCCAGGACGTAGCGACTGAACCAATCGATGATGGCGACCAGGTAGATAAAGCCTTGCGCCAAGCGGATGTAGGTGATATCCGTACTCCAGACTTGATCGCTGCGTTCGATTTTCAGCCCGCGCAGCAAATACGGATACACCTGCCGGTTTGCGCCTGGCTGGCTCAGATGGGGTTTGGGATAAATCGCTTCTAACCCCATCAGGTGCATCAATCGCGCCACGCGCTTATGATTGACTTCATAGCCTCGTGACTTGAGCCAGGCCGTCATGCGTTGAATGCCATAAAAGGGAGTCCGCGTATACTGCTCATCCAGTAAGCGCATCAAATGCAGATTCTCGGCGCTTTCCCCAACGGGCTGATAGTAGTAACTGGATCGCGCCAGATCAAGCAACTCGCATTGGCGTCCAATGCTGATCTCGCCATGCACTGGCTCAATCAACCGCCGTTTGTCTTCAAGGCAAGCGCTCAGATTTTTTTTTGACCCACTCTAACTCCACGGTGAGTTGGCCGATCTGCTGATACAAGCTCGCTGTCAGGGCCTCGTCTGCTTTCTCCTTCCTGCTCTGTCGCGTCGAGAACACCTGGGGAATTTCGTCTAGCAACTGCTTCTTCCATTGCGCAATTTGGGTGGGATGCACCCCATATTCCGCGGCCAGTTCATTGGCCGTCTTCTGTCCCCGTATCGCTTCCAGCGCGACTTTGGCTTTGGTGTCCGCACTATACCGCTTTCGCTGTGTCTTCATTCAACCCTCTCTTTTCCTCTTCGTTTCACACAGCCATTTTATCTTATTTCCCTGTCCAGTTTCTGGGGGATATTATAGTCTGGTTGCGTCGCTCACTTGGACGGATCTATCCTGAGTTGTTCAGTACGGTTTTAACGCCGAAGACTAATGAACTCATCGTTACATCCCATCGTTTCTCTGGGGGCAAAGAAGCTGCGAAAAGCTTTTTCGAACTTGGTCTAGGAACAGTGTTTGCTCGATTCAGAGAGTACGAAAGCCCTAATTATCCCATCACGGTTTACTATGGCTTCAAACAGAGTGAGAACGATACCGACGGTGAGAAGGGGGATAACGGTAAGTTCGCTGTCGCCTCTACCGGATGGGAGACGATGTTAGAA
>DASTKD010000667.1:0-5376 GCA_035716135.1 Ktedonobacteraceae bacterium | reverse complement strand
ATGTGATTCTCTTCCCGGCCATGCGCAAAATGGCAAACGAACAATAGCACCCACCGGACAGCAGTTTGCGGAACTGCCGCTCAGGGAGATTACGCATGGCAAAATACTTAACCGGCACTGTGACCCGGCTTTTGATCGGGGGAAGCCAGCATACCCTGCAATCCACCAGTGTCGCCAGAGTGCGAGTGACGTTTGAGGGATTGGAAGGAGACGTACATGCAAGCCTTACGCGCCTTTCCGATGTGCGGGTGCCACATTATCCGCGCGGCACCCTCATACGCAACACGCGCCAGGTTTCGATCCTCTCGCAAGAGGAACTGGCCGAGGTGGCGAAAGCGATGGAAATACCGCACATCCTGCCCTCCTGGGTCGGGGCAAACCTTGAGATGCGCGGCATCCCCAATCTCACCATGCTGCCCCCCTCGACACGCATCTTCTTCCCGGATGACGCGGTGATTGTGGTAGATGGCGAAAATATGCCTTGCATCGGACCGGGCAACGCCATCCAGGAGCATTACCCGGACATACCTAAGTTGGCGCAGCGTTTCCCCAAAGCTGCCTGGCACAAACGCGGCCTGGTTGGCTGGGTAGAACGCGAAGGCTACATCAACGATGGGGATAACGTGCGCGTGCTGCTGCCGCCGCGCGTCGTTTATAACTATTAACAGACAGAACGAGAGGAGATGCATATGTCTGATAGCGACAACACAGCCGCAGGCTCGCCGGGTAGGATAACTAAAGCGCCATCAAGCGAGGAGCAAATTCAGGCAGCCCATATCGGGGAGGCAACGCCGCTGACCGGGCATATCGTGATCGTCGATTACGACCCTGAGTGGCCCCATCTCTTCGAGCGGGAGGCCAGGCGTATCCGGGCGGCGCTCGGCGACAGCGTCGTCTTGCTCGAACATGTCGGCTCGACCTCGGTGCCGGCGCTGGCCGCCAAGCCGCGCATCGACATATTGCTCATCGTACCGAACTCAGCGGACGAATCGAGCTACGCCCCGCCCCTGGAGGCGGCTGGCTATGTGCTGCGCATCCGCGAGCCGGACTGGCACGAGCATCGCGTATTTAATCGACCGGACATGGCAATCAACCTGCACGTCTTTTCGCCAGACAGCCCGGAGATCGAGCGGATGCTGCTCTTCCGCAACTGGCTGCGCAGCCATACAGCAGACCGCGAACTCTATGAGCGCACCAAACGAGAACTTGCCAGCCACAACTGGAAGTATACGCAGAACTACGCCGATGCCAAGACCGGCGTTGTTGAGGAGATTCTGGCGCGAGCGCGGGGGATAAGCTCTTAAAAACCCAGGGTCTGTGAATGATTGCTGTGGTGGGGAACAAGGCGACCGCAAGGGTCGCCTCTACTAAAAAGTCCCCTCTTGCGTAACTGCGTCATAGTAGAGGCGACCCTTGCGGTCGCCTTCCCCGCCACCCTACAATAATTCACAGACCCTGCACCAGAAAAAAATGCTTGACAAGAGCAAGCTCTAATGCTATAGTTGCTCTTGTCCGCAAGGGCGCTTAGCTCAGTGGGAGAGCGCTTCGTTCACACCGAAGAGGTCACTGGTTCGACCCCAGTAGCGCCCATTTTTTCTTCTCTCCTTCACAAACGTTTCAGCTTGACTATATGCCTAATTCCCACTACACTTATTTTAGAGAGACATCCCGTATTGTGTCTGCTTCTCGTTTTATCAAGCAGGGATGATCCGCGTATGGAGTATGATTTTGAGAAGAAACGCCAGCAGTTGCTCGAATCACTGCGCACTGCTGGTATACGTGACAATCGAGTGCTGGCCGCGCTAGCCGCTACTCCACGCGAGTTTTTTGTCGATGAAACACAGTATACGCTGGCCTACGATGATCGCGCCTTACCTATCAACATGGGGCAGACTATCTCACAGCCGCTCATGGTAGCCACGATGACCCAGGCGTTACAGTTGCGTGGAGAGGAGCGCGTGCTGGAGATCGGCACGGGTTCAGGCTACCAGACCGCCATCCTGGCGCGTTTAGCCGGGCATGTCTACAGCGTCGAGCGCATTCAGCAACTGGCCTGGGGGGCATTGAAACGGGTGTCAAAATTGGGGATAGAAAACGTTACAATATATGTGGGCGATGGCTCGCTCGGTTGGCCGGATCAAGCGCCCTATGATCGCATTATCGTAACGGCGGCTGCGCCAGAGGTGCCAGCGCACCTGTTCGCTCAACTGGTGACGTGGGGTATGATGGTCATACCGGTAGGCAAGCCAGAACGCCAGGAATTGCTGGTCGTTCACCGCGCGCCCTGGGGACCGGAAGTGCGTTCGCTGGGTGGTTGTCTGTTTGTACCATTGCTTGGCGAAGCGGGCTGGCGCGATGTATAATAGAGAATGCATGATAAACCCATGCGACTATTGAGCAAGGAGAAATGAATGCCGGGTATCCACAGTGATATGCATGTTACCAGCATCCTGGGTCTGGTTGGTTTCGTCGTACTCTGGCTCGTACTCGTTGAAAGCGCTAAAGTGCTTATCGTGTTGCTCAAAAATGACCCGCTGATCGGGTGGGCCATCGGGCCATTTGGTATAACCACGCTTGTCCTGTGCGAACCCTCGACTCCATTCATCCTGTTCAACGCGCTTTTCCCGGCGGCCATATCGGGCGGTATCCTCTACTTCGGCCTTTTCAGCGTCTTGCCCGGCCCACTGGCGCTGCCACACGACCTGCTCATAGAAATTCTGGTTATATCAGCCGGCGTCCTCTTCACAAGCGCGGGCAACATCCTGAATGCGCTGCGCGACCTGCGCTACCCGTTGTGGGGCGAGGCGCGTTTCCTGCGCAACGTCCAGTTCCTGCGCGCCAGCTTCGCCTCTATCCACTTTACCAGCTTCGGCATCTCCTACCTGCGCAAGCAGTTCGGGTCGAATCCTACCGATTTGTTGCAGGCATTGTAGGCAATTACAGCGCTGGCAGCGCGCTGGTGTGGGGGACGCGCGGCAGCGTGAAGTAGAAAGTGCTGCCTGTACCCTGGTGGCTGGAGAGCCAGATGCGCCCGCCATGCGCTTCTAAAATTGCTTTAGCGATATAGAGGCCCATGCCGATGCCCGAATACTGGCGACTGGCGGTGTTGCGCACGCGGTAGAACCGCTCAAAGATGTGATCGAAATAATCCGGGCTAACGCCAATGCCCCGGTCGCTGATGCTCACCAGGTATTCATTATCGGCGTCCTGCTCTTTCAACGTCACCGTGACCTGCTTGCCCTGGGGCGAAAACTTGATGGCATTGTCCAGAATATTACCGACGACCTGGCTGATACGCAATTTATCCGCGACAAGTTTACTGTCCTGCGTGTCGATATCGAGATAAATGGTATGCTGTTCCGCGCTGATCTGCGCCTGGCGCACACTTTCGGCCAGCACATCGGCCAGGTAAAAGCTGGAATATTGCAGGTGCAACTCGCCCCATTGCACGCGCGAGAGATCGAGCAAATCGTTGACGAGCCGCTCAAGGTGATCGGTCTGGCTCTGCACGATATTCAGGCTGCGCAGATCATAGCTTTCTGGCAATTCCGCAATCACGTTGGCGGGCTGTGTCACGCTGATGCCGCGCAAACGCCGCTCGATACGCCGTATCAGGTGCTGAGTGTAGCCCTTGATAGTGGTTAAGGGTGTGCGCAACTCGTGCGAAACGATAGAAACAAACTCGTCTTTCAGCTTCTCAATCTGCTTATGCGAGGTAATATCGTTGAGGACCGCGACAACGCCCAGGATGCGCGTCTGGAACGACTGATTGCTGTCGTAGAGCGGCGCGGCGCTAATGCTGAGTGTTAGAGGAACGGCTTCATCGCTGGTGTCGGCCAGCAGTTCGTGACCCCTAATGATGTTACCGGCCAACGCTCGATCAATAATATCCGCCAGGTCGCTCAGCCACTTCGCCTCATTGAACAAGGCCAACCGGCGCAGCGGGGTAGTCGTCTCCTCCAATGGCAAGCGCGCCTGGGACAGCAAATGTTGTGCCGAATTATTGAGAGAAGTGATGGCCCCTTCCGCGTTGGTAATTAACAGTCCTTCGGCCATACTATTGATAACCAGCTCAAGGCGCTGGCGTTCCACTTCGGCATCGCGCCACAACGCTCTTTCGCGCTCGCGCAGGCGCACATTTTCCAGCGCGACCGCCGCGTAATCAGCGATCATAGTTGTCAATTGCAGCAACTCGGCATCGAAAGCGCCTTCCCGCTCATCGAACAGGCTGAGCATCCCGATGATACGATTCTCCACCGTGAGCGGGATGGTGAGAAAATCGCCAATATCGGTAGCTTCGCCGGGCGTCACGACATCGGACTGAGCCAGATCATCGGGAGCATCCAGGTAGGCCATCAACGCCAGTTCGTCCGCCGTCACGCTGGGGAAGTCGATCACCTCGGCGGCGCGCGCGATGCGCTCCATCATGGCCCAGATAAACGCTTCGCTCAAGGGATGAGATGGAATGATAGAAAGCTCAAATGTCAACTCAATGGGATCGCCCTCGAGTAAAATGGAACAGGCGGAAAAATGATAGAGGTCTTTCAATGTGGCTAGCAGAGCGCGATGCACCTGGAACCGGTCAATGGCCGCGACAAAACGCTTCCCGATGGTATTGATAAAGTCCATTTGCTGACGGAGAACCGGCAAGCGATCCCCATTCTCTTCGATGAGGGAGCGATACGCGCTTGCTGTTGCCTTCGACTGTGGTTGCACGCTGCCCTCCAAATCCCTTTACCTGTATTACGGCATTTGTTCCAGTTGCCGTCTGACTTCCTCCAGAAGCGGTGGCGCGATAAGATTGCCTGTTAATTCTTTCAGCCCCGCGAAGCACTCTTGCAGCAGGGCATCGAGGCCCGCCGCGAGTTGCTCTGGCACCACGCACCCCAGCTGCTCACGCACAACAGAAGGAGAAACGTCGGTATAGGGCATTTTTTCCAGAAAGTGAAGAAAAGGATACGTTTCAGTCAGTCGCCTGGCGGCACCCTGCACCAGGACACGGGTCGTGGCTTTGCCTAAAAAAGGCGTCACTCGATCATCAATAGTGTGTATGGCTTGCAGGTAGGCTTCTGTCACCTTTTCGCGATACACGGAAGAGGAATGGTCAGCGCCAGATAACATTGTCATTGAACCTCTCCCTTCACAGCTTCTCTGATCTCTCCATATACATTATAGCATAGTCCTGTTATATTTTGTAAGTAGCTAGCCAATCAGTAATACGAGATTTACGACAATGTTTAAGTTTTTGCTACATTTTCATGCACAGAAGGCTTTCAGGGCTTGTACTTTATGTCATGACATTGTTTCTATTTGTAAGGTGACAATGTTATTTGGTCACTGGCTCTGGCAGTCAACTCCCCACCCCCGGATGCCCCC